>NZ_DAOMQT010000002.1:0-255791 GCF_035445465.1 Agriterribacter sp. | reverse complement strand
CATTTCAATTAATCCCGTTAATTTGCCGGGCGAAACTTATAAAACGGATGCAAAGAATCTGCACGATTTTTACGATTTTACTTGGATTAAGTTTTTTTTCAACCAAAACTAACGCTCAGGTAACAGATACAGTACCCACCACCTCTGTAGACCCTGTCTTATTAGGACTGTTTGACCAGGCTATTCCAAAAAAATATACCATTGCCGAAATTAAAGTCACCGGCGCCCAGTATTTTGATCCAAACTTAGTTACCTCTATTTCCGGCTTAAATGTGGGCGACGAGGTAAGAATCCCCGGAGGAGACAATTTTGCTAAAGCAATAGAAAAGCTATGGGGGCAAAACTTGTTTGCCGATATTGAAATATATATTACAAAAGTAGAAGGAGACAGGATATGGGTAGAGATCGCAGCGGTAGAACGTCCGCGCTTATCCAAACTTATTTTCCGCGGCATCAAAAAATCGGAAGCAACAGATTTAAAAGAAAAAGTGGGTATAACCGCCAGCCAGGTGGTAACGGAAGCCCGCAAACAAAATGCTATTGAGGCCATCCAGAAATTTTATACCGAGAAAGGTTTCCAGGGCGCAAAAATAACCGTGCAGGAACGGCCCGATACCGCTTATACGAACGGGGAAGACCTGATTTTCATTATTGAAAAAGGTGGCAAAGTAAGGGTAAATGATGTAATGGTTTTTGGTAATGAAAAGATCAACGAGCTGAAGCTTAAAAAGCAGCTAAAAGGTACAAAAGAAAAAAGCAGGCTTACTTTATTTGCCGATAAAAATACCAGCCCTTACGGCGAAAAAGAACCCATTTCATTTAAAGAGTACGTAAAAAACTTCGGTTTCCTTTCTCCAACCAAAACATTGGATTATTTAGATCCTTATTTCCGTTTCAAAGTATTTAGTTCTGCCAAGTTTAATGAAAAGAAATACAGGGAAGATAAAACCAAGATCATTGAATATTATAACTCCCAGGGTTACCGCGATGCCGTTATCGAAAAAGATACGGTATATTATAATGCAAAAGGAAACCTGAATGTTGCCATACAGGTAAATGAAGGACACAAGTATTATTTTGGCGATATTACCTGGAGAGGAAATACAAAATATTCCGATTCCATTTTAAATGTAATACTGGGTATCAAAAAAGGTGATGTATACAACTTGGAAACGCTGAATAAAAGAGTGGGTAAGGAACTTACGCAGGAAGGCGGTGATATCAGCGCCCTGTATGCAGATAATGGCTATCTCTTTTTCCGTGTTGACCCGGTTGAAACCTCTGTATACAACGATACCATTGATCATGAAATACGGATCACGGAAGGACCACAGGCTACCATAAAAAGAGTAACCATTGCGGGCAACGATAAAACCAAGGAGCATGTAATACGCAGGGAACTGCGCACCCTGCCCGGTGAAAAATTCAGCCGGCAGGAGCTTATCCGCTCGCAGCGCGAAATAGCTAACCTCGGCTATTTCAACCAGGAAAAAATTGGCATTAACCCGGTGCCTAACCCGGATGACGGAACGGTGGATATTAACTATACCGTTGAGGAAAAATCGTCTGACCAGTTAGAGCTTAGCGCAGGCTGGGGTGGCGGCATAGGGCTAACCGGAACCGTGGGCGTGGTGTTCAATAACTTTTCGTTGCGCAATATATTCAAAAGAACATCCTGGAGTCCGCTTCCGTCAGGAGACGGGCAAAAGCTCAGCCTCCGTTTCCAGAGTAACGGACGGTATTTCCGTTCTACTAACTTTTCGTTTACCGAACCCTGGCTCGGCGGCAAAAAGCGCAACTCCTTCACCCTGAGCCTATACAGCTCCAAATATGCCAACGCGTATGACCCTTATACAGGCAGGTATACCAACGCCAGGGCCGATTCGTCTTACCTCAAAGCTATGGGTGCCACCATCTCCCTGGGCAAACAGCTTAAATGGCCGGATGATTATTTTACACTTATTTACGCGTTGAACTATACGCAGTATAAATTGAAAAACTATCCCGGGTTTTTCCAGGGTTTATCAGACGCCACGTCCAATATCCTTAACCTGAAGCTTACACTGGCAAGATCATCGGTCAATCAGCCGATTTTCCCTACAGGTGGTTCCAGCTTCATGATCAGCGGCGCCTTTACACCTCCTTACTCGGCATTTAAGAACCCTAATTCCATTAAAACGGAAGACAAGTACAAATTAGTGGAATATCATAAATGGCGGGTAAACGGCGAATGGTATGTGCCGCTGGGCAAACCCGCAGGAGAAGAAAAGAACCGGCAGTTCGTATTAAAAGTTGCGGCCAAATACGGCTTCATCGGCAGGTATAATAAAGACCTTGAAATTTCTCCGTTTGAGCGTTTCCAGGTGGGTGACGCGGGACTGACCAATAACTTTGGTATACTCGGTTATGATATTATTGCGCACAGGGGTTACCCGGTATACGATAATTCAAACCCTACGATCAATCCCGACCAGCAGTCTACTACCAAGTTTTTTACCATTTTCAACAAATATACCATGGAGTTGCGTTACCCGTTCTCAACCAACCCCAGCAGCACCATTTACGGACTGGCCTTTTTTGAAGCCGCCAACGGATGGTATGATTTCAAAAACTGGAACCCGTTCCAGCTTCGCCGGTCGGTTGGTTTGGGTGCAAGGTTCTTCCTGCCCATGTTTGGTTTACTTGGCTTTGATTACGGGTTAGGGTTAGACAGGTTATCGGCTCCGGGCGCTACCTTTAAAGATGCAACCCGGTTTACCTTTATGCTTGGCTTTGAACCGGAATAGCGGAGATGGTGAAGGGTGAAAGGGAAATAGTGGAACATGAGACGTGAGTGTTGAATAACCCGTCGTTAGTATACTTTAGCTGATCGCTGACGGCTGAAAGCTAACAGCATACCCGGTTACTTTAAAAAGCTTATGTAACTTTAAATAAAAAGTGATGAAACGAAGCATGATACTTATTTTCTGATATAAAATAATGTATACGCGGAGTTACATCAGTCCATTAAAAAATAAAAATATACCTGATGAAAAAAATATTGTTTATTGCAGGCTTTTTGTGCCTGTCGGTACTTAGCGCGGATGCGCAACGATATGCTATTTTAGACACTAAATTCATCCTCGACCGGTTACCCGAGTACAAGGATGCGCAAAAGCAACTGGATCAGTTCAGCGAAGCCTGGCAAAAAGAGCTCGACGGACTGCAAACCAGGTTAGATAAGATGTACCGCGATTTTGAAGCCGAGCAGGTAATGCTGAGCGATGAGCTGAAGAAAAAGAGAGAGGATGAGCTGTTTAACAGGGAAAAAGAACTAAGAGACCTGCAGCGCCAGCGCTTTGGTTATGAAGGTGATCTGTTTAAAAAACGGCAGGAACTCATAAAACCCGTGCAGGATAAGGTATATAATGCCGTAGAAAAATTAGCGGTGGAGAAAGGATATGATTTTATTTTGGATAAAAGTGAGGGAATTACCGTTATCTTTGCCGACCCCAAATTAGACCGGAGTGAGGATGTTTTAAAAATGCTGGGGGTAAAATAAATAATTGTTAAAGCCTCCGGGCAATCAAACTAACGCAACCATATTCTCATCTATTAACTCATAAAAACAGAAACATTGACTTATATGAAAAAGGTTTTTTCTTTTGTTGCCATAACGTCAGCACTTTTAATATTGGGCAATACTGCCGGCGCCCAGCAGAAATTTGGACATGCCAGCTTAGAAGATATCGTTTCTATTATGCCTGATATCAGGAAGGCAGATTCTTTGTTACAAAAATTCCGTACAGATTCCTTAGAAAATACACTTCCTTTTTTCGTGAGCGAATATAAACGCAAGGATTCTATTGCTAAAGCGCCTTCTACTCCTGCCGCTATTAAACAAACCGTACAGCAGGAAGCTAACAATTACCTGTCTATCATCCAGAATTGGGACCAATATCAGCAAAGCGAAATGCAGCGGAAACAAGCAGAGGTGCTGAATCCCTATTTTGCAAAAGCATTTGAGCTCATTAGTACCGTCGCCAAAGAAAACGGCTATACCTGGGTATTTAAGCAGGATGCACTATTAGTAGCGCCTCAAACAGATGACCTGTTGCCCCTGGTAGCTAAAAAATTAGGGGTTAAGCTGCAACCCGGCGCCACTGGACTTGATAATCCCGCAAGTGAACCTGCGAAGCCGGCAGCAGGTGCTAAAAAGCCATAAGCATTAAATAATTATAGCATTATACGGCCGCTTCCTTTTGGGGAGCGGCTTTTTAAATGCAATTAGAGTAACACGGCTATCTTTGTTTCATGAAACAGCAACCCATTGGTGTTTTTGATTCGGGCTACGGGGGATTAACCATTCTAAAAGAGTTTATTCACATCCTTCCGCAGTACGATTATTTGTATCTGGGTGATAATGCCCGCGCCCCTTATGGCCCGCGTTCATTTGAAACGGTTTACCGCTACACGCTCCAATGTGTTCAATGGCTGTTTGCAAAGGGCTGCCCTCTGGTTATTGTTGCCTGCAATACCGCTTCAGCCAAGGCGTTGCGCACCATACAACAAAATGATCTTCCGAACATGAATTCCCAAAACCGTGTATTGGGCGTAATACGGCCTACCACCGAAACGATCGGAACCTTTACCCGGTCAAACGAGGTAGGTATACTGGCTACCGCGGGAACCGTGCTATCGGAATCTTATCTTATTGAAACAAAGAAATTTTACCCCCATGTTAACGTATACCAGGAGGCCTGTCCTATGTGGGTACCCTTAGTAGAGAACAACGAATATGCAAGCCCGGGAGCAGATTATTTTGTAGAACAACATGTAAAGAACCTGCTCGGGAAAGGTAAAGATATTGATACGGTGTTATTAGCCTGCACCCATTACCCGTTGCTGAAAGACAAGATCCGGAAATACCTGCCCGACCATGTGAGCCTGCTCTCGCAAGGCGAGATCGTGGCTAAAAGCCTGATGCAGTATCTTGAACGTCACCCTGAAATGGAAGCCCGCTGCGGCAAAGGGGGAACAGTACAGTTTTATACCACCGATTCAACTGAAGACTTTGATGCGCATGCCGCTACTTTTTTTGGAGAGCGCATTCATTCTGAGCAGATTAATATTGAATAAGCCGCAATTTGTAAAAGCTTTCTTATGAGAATGTTTTAGGTATACTCTTTTCGCCGCAAATTCACAGTATTTTCAGCGTTGAGGTAGGTGGCCTTAAAAAATCTTTGTCTTTGTATGCTTTTGTGCGCTTTGCGTGAAACAAACGCAGGGGTAATGATTTTCAAAAAAAGGCCGGAAATTAATTTTGAACACTTACCTTTGCCGTCCTTTCATCCAGCCTTAACAGAAAGGGCGTGGTGGCCCGTTTGGAAAAGGTAAATGATTTTGAAACCCGGTTCGCTTCTCCCGAACTTTTATTTCAAAAAGTGAAAAAGTAAAAAATAATGAAACGTACATTTCAGCCGCATAAACGTCGTCGTAAATCAGTTCATGGCTTTCGCAAACGCATGCAAACCGCCAACGGGCGCAAGGTTCTGGCCAGTCGCCGTAAAAAAGGACGTAAGAAACTGACTGTTTCCGACGAGAAAATAGCGAAATAATATAAGCCCTGCCTGAGTGCATCGGTCTTTAAATAAGTAATAGCCCCAAAACGGGGCTATTTTTGTAATATATTAGTATCGTTTGAAAAAAGCTTTTACATTAAGCAGGCAGGAGCGGCTCAAAAGCCGTAAGCGCATTGAGCAGTTGTTCAGGGAAGGGAGAAGTATTTCGGTTTTCCCGTACCGGGTACTGTATCTGCCGGTTGCTGTTGCCGATACCCGGTTACCCACAGCTTTACAGGCAGGGGTGGCAGTAAGCAGCAAACATTTCAAAAAAGCGGTTCATCGCAATAAGATCAAAAGGCTTACCCGGGAAGCCTATCGTTTGCAAAAGGCCGGATTGCAGCAAAAGCTAATTGAAACGGGTAAACAGGTTATGCTTTTCTTTATCTATACCGGCCGGGAGTTGCCGGATTTTTTGCTGGTAAAAGAAAAAGTACAGGTAATTTTGGATAAACTTATTCGGGTTATTGATGAAAACCGTTCGGCGCATACTTAGTTTGCCATTCATAGGGCTGATCAGGCTCTATCAAATATTTATTTCACCCATACTGGGGCCTAAGTGCCGGTTTACACCTACCTGCTCCCAGTATGCCTTAGAAGCACTTAAAAAATATGGCATTTTCAAAGGCATATGGTTGGCCGCAAAGCGCATTGCCCGTTGTCATCCCTGGGGCGGACACGGGTACGACCCGGTACCATGAAGAAATTTGAAATTTCAAATTATATAAAAGCCGCCCCGGGAAAAGGCGGCTTTTATATTTTCTTATGCTTTTTCAAATTTTTCTTCTACTTTTTTCCAGTTAATTACATTCCATATTGCTGCCAGGTAATCGGGACGTTTGTTCTGGTATTTCAGGTAATAGGCATGCTCCCAAACATCCACGCCCAGGATAGGTGTGCCCTTTACTTCAGCAACATCCATGAGGGGATTGTCCTGGTTGGGGGTGCTGGATACTTCTAATTTGCCGTCTTTTACGATCAGCCATGCCCAGCCGCTTCCAAAACGTGTGGCGCCTGCCGCGCTGAACTTTGTTTTGAATTCATCGAAGCTGCCGAATGCGGAGTCAATAGCGGCCGCTAACTTTCCGGAAGGTTTGCCTCCTGCATCGGGGCCCAGGATTTCCCAGAAAAAGCTATGGTTCCAGTGACCACCGCCGTTGTTGCGTACCGCCGGGCTGATCGTTCCGGCTGCTTTAACCAGCTCTTCAAGGGATTTATTTTCGTTGGGCGTGCCCGCTATTGCTTTGTTAAGATTGTCAACATAAGCCTGGTGATGCTTACCATGGTGTATTTGCATCGTTAAAGTGTCAATATGAGGTTCCAGCGCGTTGTGCGCATACGGCAGTGCCGGTAATGTAAAAGCCATAATACTATAGTTTAAATTTGAAAATTAATTTTTCGCTTATGGTGTTTTCATCAGGATCGGCATTTTATCACCGGTTAAATCGTTTATTTTTCAAACGGCAAAAATGTATGTCTCCGGGGTAGGGCAGGGAAAATTGAAAAGGGATGCTATGGTAACCGGGTCACAAATTTACTGCTTAAGTTGATACGGAATTTATTTTATAGATATGTTGGCTATTTATTAATAGTACCATACAAATAAGCCCGCATTACATTTCAATTCAGGCGATAAAAACATTTGTGAAATTGTTTGCAGGATCACACCAAAAAACCTATTTTTGCCGCCCTTATTCCTCCTTAGCTCAGTTGGTTAGAGCATCTGACTGTTAATCAGAGGGTCTCAGGTTCAAGTCCTGAAGGGGGAGCACAATACAGCAATGGGTTTCATAAAAATGAGACCCATTTTTTTTTACGCATTCCGACACAATTCCGACACAATTAGCCTTTGTATTGTTTATTGGATTGTAAACAGATTGAAGCTTCGATACTTTATAAGAAAAATCCGCTAACGATTTTACTCATTAACGGATAGCTGCTGCTGACCTGTATGCCATGAATTTACAAAATGCGCTTCATCTTTTCTCTCTTTTGTGGAGCTTAAATTTACTCTTCGTTTATTACGATATCTGGGAATATTAGCCCAATTAACAATAGAAAGAGGAATTGAATAGCATTGAAAAACAGTACGCTGGAAAATTTGGAAGGTTAAATCCTATATATTAATCTCAGCGCTAACATTCTGACGAAATATTTTGCAGTAAAAATGCCGATATTTTTTCGGGAAAATGACTATTTTGGCTTTTTCAAAAAAATAATAGGCACTCCGTACAAATCTCCAATTAAGCTACCTATACTGCTTAAAATATCCTCAACAGAGATGTTTTCCAATTCGGGAATACTATCTAACTGTTCTGACACCTTTTTTAATGAATGGGATAAGGGACAAATTATTTAGTGCATTTTTAATAATATCAAACTACTCCTGCGATAATGAGGCAAAATCTGTAAAACCAGACACGTACCTATCTGGGATGCTGTTTATAAGCGGCATAATGTGTAGATAATCAATTAAGGCAATAATAAATATATGCAAAGGTATTGACAATATAGTAACTTTATTTAAAAGCAAATATAAAATGAACAAAATGCCTGACCGATCAAGAATCAGGTATTTCCCTTACTTCATTAATACGTTACCGTCACAAAAACGAGTGCAAATAATTAACATACTGATTGAGGTGAATAGTTTGCGTACTATTTGCCTCAATGACTGATGTATCAATAATAAACCAAACTACTGGTTAAAGTTGGTCAAACCTACCAGTTCTTTCACGATGTAGCTTTAAGAAAGGTTGTTGTAAAACCTACTCAGCTTAACGCGAAATCAAATGAAATATTTTCAAACTGATACACTATGGAAAAGCATGAAAAAAATAAAGGATAGCTTAGTATAAAATAGCTTTGAGTCTTTTTATTACACCTTAACCAATGTCATATTTCTAATGAGTTTACAAACTAGACAATTTCAGCTTACCGATGCTTTAATAATAGGATATTTCTCAGTGGTGGGATATTTATTGGCAATGTCCAAAGAATTTGCATACTTAGATTATTTCAATATCCCCAGCTATTTTGCTAACACAAATATTTTAGACTCTGTTCGCAACATGTTACTGATTATACTAGATTTAATCGTGACATATTTATTGTATAATTAGATATTTAGCTATACAGATCGGTTATTACTACGTTATAAATCCAGTGAAAAAAACCGCGAACGAAAAATATTATTCATAGAACTATTTAGTTTCATTACCCCATTATTATTGCCATTCACTTTTTTTTTCATGGCAACGAATGATGCAGTCAATCTAGCCATTTTCTCCACAGTTACTTTTCTTATATTTCTCGGCGCTCAAAATCTTGAATTACAACTAAAGAAAAGAAATGTGACAGTAAATCATAAGTTAATCTTTCAAGTTCGATTTAATATAGTTTGGGTTGTTGCAAATTTTATTATTTTCTGGTCAGCTGGCATCATTCATGCTAAGACCCAATCCGAATTTCTCACTTTCGACGAAGGCAAAACAGTTGTAATATATGTTGGGGCCGATAAAATATTTACTACACCCATTATAGACAACAAAATAGCAAATATTGAAGTATTTTCAATTGTTAGTTTAAATAATATGAACTATCACTTCAAAACAATAACTATTAAAAGATAAATAGTCATCAATATGTTTGATATAAGGTATCATAAAAACTGAAAAGAAAAATAATGTTGTATGCTTTGGGTAGTTGGATTGATTCCTCAAACAAGAGAATAGCTGGGCTTTAACAATTCATACAAGTTATTTAAAATTCCAAACTGCCAGCTACGCTTTTTTTTATTCCAATCAATGACCCATCCCGCAAAGCCTCAAATCATTTATCATTCAAAACACAGCTGTTGGTTTGTCGTGAAAGTACGTTCAAGTTTTCTAAATATCCTCCAATCAATCCGGGTTAAAAAATCGGCAAGATCAAGTCCCTTTTCTTTTTCTGCAATGCCTGCAAGGTTTTGGATTAAGTCGGAAACTTTAAAATTAGTTCCTTGCATTTCTTTTTGAAATTGCTTTGCCTTACTGCTCCAATTATTATGAGCATTTAAATCAGGGAATAAAACAACTTTGCGCCCATGCAATACCTTGCATTTTTCAATATTTAAGCTACTCAGATTATAAACTGCTAACCATAGAAAATTTTTAGGATTATCAAGTAATCCAAAGTATAAAGTTGCTATTATTGCCGTCTTAGGAGCTTCTACTAATGCAATAGGGTTTATTCGATACTTAGTTAATAAATGTTCGCCAAACAAGCAGGAAACCTTTGTATCATTTTTTAAATAGCTGTTTAACCAGTCCGGTAAAGGCTTGCTGTTATCTTCACAATATCTTTGATAAATAGAGTGCAAAAAGTCGGTGCTGATAGTATGATTCTTTTCATTAAACTGCTTTGCCTGAATCGTCCTAACATTGCCACTAATATCAATGAAAGGAAATGTGATTGCCGCCGATAAAATACCATTCACAGAACGAAGATCAAAACCAGGTACCTTTGGTTAATTACTGCTGTTATGAATGAATGTTTTGAGCTGCCGGTGCATTATAAAGGCGAAGAACTGCTATTACCTGCGGAATTGCAGGCATGGGGATACAGTTACCGGATACGGGTAAGCGTGAATGACCAGGTCATTACTTTTGAACCCGATGAAGAATGCAACTACAGGGCGCTCACAGATGATACAGGAAAAATACCCGATATAGAGCTGATCAGGTCGGTTGCCAATAGCATTCATTCTGCGTTCAACGAAGCGGAAGGTTAATACAATTGCCGGAAGCCACAAACAATGGCAAATGGAAGCAATATTAACCGAACCATCCTGCACAATGCTTCCCGGATGGATTCATAAGTAAGATATTTCACCTATGTGAAAATTGAAAAATCCGGTGCCGGCACAGTTTATCCTGCTATTTGATTAAAATATACTATAAAAAAACCGGAATATCCTTTCCGGATAGGCCCATATATTAGAATTTCGCGTAAAATTGTGATGCTACATTAGTATATAATTTTACTTAATATCTCATAAGTGGCATAACATCAAAAGATAACCTAAAGATTTCTATAAGGTAGATTTGTTTTCTCATGTTGATCCTTCTACCAGGTCTGCGAGGGTTGTTTCTACAGCACTCTAAATTTTTATCTTTTGCTAATTTCAATGGCAAGCCGTCAATGGATAAAAGCGTGCATCTTTAGTGTTTGCACTATCTTGCAATATATTATTTATTCATCATAAATTTTATTTTATGAAACTCCGGTTCCTGGCGGTTACTATAATAAGTACACTTTTCCTTTTCTCCTGCGTAAGCAGCAAAAAATTCAAAGCAGAGCAGGCCAAAAATGAAACCCTCAATACAACGTATGTAAGCGTTCAGCAAAGCCTTAAAGAATGTACGGACGCAAGGGATGAAGCTACCCGTAAGAACGGGGCCTTACAAAAAGAAAATGATAACCTGAAGGACCAGGTGGCCTACCTCAAAGAAAATAACACCCAGGCGCTGAAGCAACTGCAGGATCTTTCTGTTATTTCCGCATCGCAGGCCGAAAGCATAAAGAAGTCGCTGGATAATATCGGATCAAAGGATGTATATATCCAGGGACTGCAATCCGCCATATCCCGCAGGGATTCGCTGAATATGGTGCTGGTGATGAATTTAAAAGGCGCTATCGGCAACTTAGATGATGAAGACATTAACATTAGGATAGACAAAGGCGTGGTATACATTGACATTTCAGACAAGCTGCTGTTCAGAAGCGGCCGTTATGAAGTAACCCCACAGGCCAAAACGGTTTTGGGCAAGGTAGCCCTGGTACTGAAGAATCAACCCGATATTGAATTCATGGTGGAAGGGCATACAGACAATGTACCTTACCGCAGCGGGGTGCTGCTTGATAACTGGGATCTTAGTGTTAAAAGAGCCACTTCCGTTATACGCATCCTGCAAAATGAATACGCGCTCGATCCTTCCAAAATGGCTGCAGCCGGCAGAAGTGAATACCGGCCGATAACAGATAACACTACCGCCGAAGGAAGGGCCGCCAACCGGCGCACGAGGATCGTTATTCTTCCGCAGCTCGACCAGTTCTTTCAATTGCTTGAGCCCCAGTCGTAAGGGAGATTGAATACGCTAAAACATACCCTGTACAACTAAATTAAAAACCTGAAAATCTTAGACGTTTACAGGCTGCCGCTAATGGCTGATACCTTTGTCTGCAACATGTAACAAGCCACAAACTCTTGCGTTCCGGGCTTTCCTATGTACCGGCTGCAAAGAAAAATGACCTGTTTATGTACGATTTTCCACAATTGTTAAGAGATTTCTAAAGCTGTTCCTTTATATTTGGCCTTCACCCAAGGTTAAAACATACATGTTCAATTTAATTTTATTTGGCCCTCCGGGAAGTGGAAAGGGTACACAATCTGAAAAATTAATAGCGAAATATGGGTTAAAGCACCTTTCTACCGGCGATTTGCTGAGAAGTGAGATTGCCGGTCAAACACCCCTGGGGCTGGAAGCGAAAAATTTTATGGACAAGGGGCAACTGGTTCCCGATGAAGTGGTCATTGGTATGATCAGTTCTGCATTAGATGCCAACCCTGAATCTGCCGGTTTTTTGTTTGACGGGTTTCCGCGTACCGAAGCCCAGTCCGAAGCCTTAGATAAACTACTTAAGCTTAAAAAAACAGGCATACACCTCATGCTGGCCCTCGAAGTGAGCGAAGAGGAACTAATATCGCGTCTCCTGAACAGAGGAAAAACATCGGGTAGAAGCGATGATGTTAATGAAACGATTATTCGCGACCGCATTGCAGAGTATCATAAAAAAACATCGGCTGTTGCAGACTATTACAAAAAATTTGATAAAGTAAAACAGGTTAAAGGCGAAGGCACTATTGACGAAATATTTGATGCCCTCTGTAAAGAGGTGGACAGGAAGAGGGGTAAGTAGTAAGTGGTAAGTGGGTTACAAGCTGCAGGTTACAGGGAACAGGGAAAGCCCGAAGTTGTAAATCCGAATATTAAATTTCGAAATCCGAAACGAATACAACCAAAAACGATAAACTAAAAACCGAAGGTGGCTATCAGCTATAAGCTAATCAGCCAGGCAGTTGTTTATCCATCAGCTTACTCCACTACCCGTTTTGCCTTTTCAATGCTTTTAAAGATCCGTGCATTAACGCTATCTATCTTTTCTTTTTCACTGCGGTAAAAACTAACCTTCTCAGCCTCGGTACTGCCTGCTTTATCGGGATCAAAATCCTGCATCCAGCGGTTCATCAGCTCTTCTGCATGGGTAAGTTCCTGCAATGCGGAATCCAGCGCCGGCTGCAAAGCAGTTTTGCTTTTTAAAGCTGCCAGCGAGTCTGTTCTCTGTTGTATCAATTGCTGGTAACGGGCTATTTCTCCCATTTTTGCCATCCCTGCATCGTGCCCTTCCATAGCCGCCTTATATAAAGTGTCGGATAGTGTTTTGGGAATGGAGGCGTTATTTTGCTCTTCTGCACCGCGGGAGGAAGCATTGTTATTACAGGACAGGGCAAGTGCTGCTGCCATAATTAAGATCGCTGTTTTCATTATGCGGAATTTTAAAAAGGTTGCTGTAAAGATAGCCGGAAGCGCTTGAAAATTAATTTTAAACTGCTGTATCTGATTTTTTGCTGCAGATTTTATCTGTAGTAATTTGTGTTGCCATTTACGCCGCTCATGAAGCATCATTTAATCAACAGCATATGATACATGAAATACAGGAAGGATATGTGAAAGTTGAAGCCCAAAGCGGGGGAATAACTATTATCGAGTTCTTTCACCCGCAGGGTAATTCGCTGCCCGCCGCTATATTAAATGAGCTTGCCCAGGAAATACATAGCGCGGGTCTGCAAAAAGAAACGAGAGTAATTATTTTGCGATCGGCGGGGAATGGGGCATTTTGCGCCGGCGCTTCTTTTACGGAACTTAGTGCCATTACAACCGCAGAAGAAGGTAAAAAGTTCTTTAGCGGCTTTGCCCATGTTATTAATGCCATGCGCAAATGTCCTAAATTAATTATAGCCCGGGTGCAGGGTAAGTGTGTTGGCGGCGGAGTTGGGCTTGCAGCGGCTGCCGACTATGCTATTGCCTTGGAAAGCGCCGATATAAAGCTGAGTGAATTATCCATAGGACTTGGACCTTTTGTGGTAGGCCCGGCCATACAAAGAAAACTGGGGCTAAGCGCTTTCAGCCAGTTAGCTATTGACGCTGCCATGTGGCGCCCGGCCGACTGGGCGCGCCGGAAAGGCTTATTTGCAGAGTTGCATCCCAATGCAGAAGCTATGGATGAATCTGTACAACGGTTAGCCAATGAACTGGCGCATGCCCATCCTGAAGCCATAGCAGAAATGAAAAAAGCTTTATGGGAAGGAACCGAAAACTGGGAGGAACTGTTACAGCACCGTGCGGCTGTCAGCGGCACATTAGTAACCAACTCATTTACAAAAGAAGCGCTCGAAAAACTGAAGAAAAAAGAATAGGGTTGGTATATAGAATGACTGCCGGCAGATAGCTGATAGTCAGAAGCACGAAGCCGGAATTTTGAAATGCTAAGGAATACAAAGTACCAGGAACCAAATCACAAGAACCAAATAAAATTCAAATATTAAATCCGAAGCCGAAAATCTAAAATTCTGGAGGCTGGCTGTTGGCAGATTGAAACGATATTCACTGAAACATGCAACTTGAAACATGCAACCTGCATAAATCTCAAATCTAAGATCTCAAATTTCAAATTCTTAAGCCTGAACCTCACACTTCCCTACACAAACATGCTCAGCAGCATTACCCCGCCAAGACCAACAATGGCAACAATGGTTTCCATGAGCGACCAGGAGCGAATGGTATCTTTTACGCTCAGGTTGAAATATTCTTTAAACAGCCAGAATCCGCCATCGTTTACATGCGAAAACATAAGGCTGCCCGCACCGATAGATAAAACCATCAGGTTGGGATCTACGCCGCCCTGCAGCACCATAGGGGCAACAATGCCGGCAGTGGTAAGTCCGGCAACGGTGGCGGAGCCAATGCAGATGCGTATAATGGCCGCGATGATCCATGCTAATAACAGCGGATGCAGGGGCCAGTGATGCAGCGCCTGGGCTATGTCGTTACTTACACCGCTCGCAGTAAGCACTTCTTTAAACGCTCCCGCTCCCGCAATGATCAGCAGTATCATAGCAATATCCTTTACAGCGCTTTCATATATCAGCATGATTTTTTTCATGGACATGCCCGTGGATATGCCCAGTGAAAATGTGGCTACTGCCAGCGCTATCAGCATCACGATCATGGCATTGCCGAAAAAGGCGGATATATCATGCAAAAATGTTGCGGAAGGAAAAATAAAAGGTAAAACTGTAGTAACAATAAGCAATACAACAGGCAATAAAGAAGAAAAAAGGCTGTTGGCCAAACCGGGCAATTTTTCTTCCGGCAAAATAACCGGCTTAAATGTTTGCAGCGGAACAGAAACAATTTTCTTTAATGTTTTGGAATAAACAGGTCCTGCTATAATGATAGCGGGGATGGCCACAGCTAAACCATACAGCAGGGTAAGCCCCATGTTGGCGTTAAACTGTGTTACCAGCGCTGCCGGGGCGGGATGCGGAGGCAGATAACCGTGGGTAACCGATAAGGAAGCCAGCATGGGCAAACCAATATATACAGCAGGCAGCTTATATTGATAGGCAACAGAAAAAATAAGGGGAACCATTAATACGAACCCTACATTATAAAACAGCGGTATGCCTATTATAAAACCGGTGATCATTAACGCCCACTGTATGTATTTTGCGCCAAAAACCTTCATTAAGGAAGATGCAATTTGCTGTGCGGCGCCGCTTTCGGCCACTAATTTTCCCAGCATGGCGCCCATCATAATTACGCCGGCCAGGGCGCCCATGGTATCACCCATCCCTTTTTCCACGGCTATAGCCAACTTATTCAACGGGATGCCCAGCAGCCATCCGGCAAGAAGGGATACTACCAAAAAAGCGAGGAAAGCATTTGTTTTGCCCCAGGTAATAAGCAATACAAGCAGCAGAATGCAGCCGGCAATGATAAGCAGTGTCATATATAAAAGCGAATTGGATGCTGATTTGATTTCCCTCATCACCTGCTGCCGCACAATCGTTATCGTTTGCTAATATAAGCAATGGAAATTAAAGTATGTCGTTGTTATCTTCCCTGTTGCTGGAATGATACCGTTTACAACCACAGCCGGTTCATATAGTTTGAATTAAGGAAAAACCGGATTTGTCATTCACTACTGACAATTGACTATTCACTAAGGCTTTACCAGTTATTCATTTGTTCGGGAACAATACGCTCCGTACTTTCCGGTGAAACATTATTAATCCTCCAGTCGGGGTCGTATTTTACAAACCACGAAAGCCAGAGACTGCGTGAGAGGCGCATGAATATGGGCTGCAAAACCACCAGCAAAACAGCATTGGTGATGCCCCACCATAATAAACGGAAATCACCTTCCTGAACCGAAATACCAATGAGCAGCCACCAGGCAATAAAAGTAAAAATGCTAAAGCTCACGGTAAGGCCATAGCTTACATAAGCCGTTCCGTAATAAAAACCTACCTCAATTTCGGTAGGCTGGCCGCATACCGGGCATGTGCGATGCATTTTAAGAGTAGTTTGTAGTTTGTAAGGATTACTGCTTTTAAAAATCCCACCTCTGCGGCAACGCGGGCAACGGTTATCCAATGTTGAAAATAAATAGCCGGGGTTCTTTTCTTCTGCACTCATTCAGCATTTTTTACAAAGGTCCTTATTCCTGTTCAAATAAAACGGTTAAGGCCGCTAAAATAGCATAATGATTTTGATAATAGGTTGTGGCTATAATATATCAACAATGATTTCCATTTGCATGCTGCGGGAGCCTTTTACTAAGTACACGCTATTGGCTGCCGGATGTTGCTGCAGCCATTCTTTTGCTTCTCCGACTGTATTAAAAAACCGGAAAGGATGTGTGATACGGGCAAAATCGCCACCCACCAGTATTACTTCTTTCCATAAATAATGATTCAGCAGCTCAATAAGCACTTCGTGCTCTTTTGCGCTCTCCTTACCCAGCTCCATCATGGCGCCCAGTACAAGAATCTTATTGCTGCCCGGCGTTGCCGCAAAGTTTTCTATAGCGGCTTTCATGCTGCTGGGGTTGGCATTATAGGCGTCTAATATAATGGTATTGCTGCCTTTTTCTATGAGCTGGGATCTGCTGTTCGAGGGATGATATGCCTCAATGGCTGCTTTTATCGTATCGTCACTGATATTAAAATACCTGCCTGTTGCCACAGCAGCCAGTATGTTTGGAAGGTTATAATCTCCCACCAGCCTTGAACGAATAATACTATTTTCTTTTCCGTTCGTTAAAGCTACTTCCAGGAAGGGGTGTGTTTTATATATGTTACCTGTTACTGCGGCGCCGGAAGTGCCATAAGTAAAAATATGCGGTATGCCTTTGCTCATGGTGTTCAGGTAATCGTAGTCGCGCATAACAAAGGCGGTACCACCGTGCAGCTTCAGGTAATCGTACAGCTCGCCTTTGGCCTTTCTAACGCCTTCAATGCTTCCAAAACCTTCGAGGTGGGCTTTGCCGCAATTGGTAATAATGCCATGGGTTGGTTCAGTGTATTTGCAATAGCCCTCAATTTCTTTCAAATGATTGGCCCCCATTTCAATGATGGCCATTTCCGCGTCGGGTTTAATGCTCAGGATAGTAAGCGGTATGCCTATATGGTTATTGAGGTTACCCCGGGTAGTATAGGTTTTGTAGGTGGAGGAAAGCACGGCATGAACCAGCTCCTTGGTAGTGGTTTTGCCATTGCTGCCGGTAATGGCAATAAAAGGTATGCTAAACCTCCGGCGATGGTAGCCGGCGAGTTGCTGAAGCGTAGCCAGCACATCATCTGTAAGCATGATCCTTGTATCTTCAAACCCCGGTGCTTCATCTGCTATTACATATGCCGCTCCTGATCCGAGCGCCTGCTTTGCAAAAAGATTTCCGTTAAAATTCGGTCCTTTCAATGCAAAAAAAATATCTCCTTTTTGCAGTTTCCTGGTATCTGTTTGTACCGAAGGATACTGCAGGAATAATTGATAGAGTTCGTCAATTTGCATAGCGGTAAAGGTAAATATAATCATTCCAAAATACGAAGCGCGGTACCTGCAGAATTCTGTTTGGACTTACGGCCAGGAATCTGAACTTTGTATAAACAAAAGAACAGGTATGAACTACCATCTTCTGGGAAAATCATCGTTAACCGTAAGCGAAATCGGTTTTGGCTGTATGTCTTTAGGTGATAATGACGCAGATAATGCGCGGCTCATACACAGCGCCATTGAGGGCGGGCTGAATTATTTTGATACGGCCGATATGTACCAGAAAGGCCTGAACGAAACCACCGTTGGTAAAGCGCTGCAGGGTAAAAGAGACAAAGTGATTCTGGCAACCAAGGTGGGCAACCAGTGGCGGCCCGATGGCAGCGGATGGGAATGGAACCCTTACAAGCACTATATAATCAGTGCGGTGGAACAAAGCTTGAAGCGGCTAAACACCGATTATATTGACCTTTACCAGTTGCATGGCGGTACCATCGGCGATCCTGTAGATGAAACCATTGAAGCCTTTGAAAGCCTACAGGCGGCAGGTAAGATACGGTATTATGGTATTTCGTCTATACGCCCCAACGTAATCCGCGAATATGTAAAGCGATCACATATAGCCAGTGTAATGATGCAATACAGCGTGCTGGACCGACGCCCCGAGGAAACCTGCTTTCCGCTATTGCAGGCAAATGATATTGCCGTGCTGGCACGGGGCAGCCTGGCCGGAGGACTGCTGGTGAACAAACCCGTAAAAACATATTTAAACTACTCAGAAGATGAGGTGTACAAAGCGCAGTCTGCTGTGCACGCCATTTCCGGCATAAACCGCAAACCCGCACAAACTGCCATCCGGTTTGTATTGCAGCAGCAGCCGGTTACCGCTGCCATTGTTGGGATTAGAACGATGGAACAACTGAACGATATGATTGCCGCCACGCATACGCCCTTACTTACAGATAATGAAATGATTTATTTGCGTGCATGCATTCCCGTAAACTATTATGAGCAGCACAGGTAACAGTTTGCCGGCTGAATAAAAATGAAACGATTTGCACAGGCGGGAAAACGAACATAGGTATGCGGTTTCTATGCACTTAGTGTGTTTAATACGATACTTATTTTTTTAATGCCCGGCCGCATAGTATATCCGTTGTACAAGGGAGTGACACAAGGAACGGTGAAGCGTGCGATGTGGCCGGTAACAAAAAATGCAATTGTTATTCAGTGCAAAACCGCAGCAATTGTTCCAGGTCAGCTTCTTTATTAAAATCCGGATTGTTTTTTGCAATGTATTTTCTTATGGCGTCTCTGTTTGAAGGGAAAATATTATAAAATCCTTTCTTGTCTGCCTTTTCAAAACGGTTATACTGATTGCCGATATACCAACTGGTTACTGTTTGGAAAAGCACGTCTCTGTCTACTTTCAAACGATGTACTTTGTCGCTGGCATATATGCTTGAATAAGTGGTTACGGCCGAAGAGCCTGAAGAGCCACCATAGGCCGTGCCCACTTTATCGGGAATCTGGATCATTTGCTGTTTTACAGCGAGCTTATGGGAGCGGATCTGTACAACCTGCCGCAGGTATCCCTTATCGTAGTAAAATACAAGGCTGTCAATGCTGATGTATTTAATCAGCCCGGGGTCTGCAATGGCCAGGGTATCGCCGCCGGTATTTAAAAACTGCATTTCATCCAGCAGGTGATTGTAATTGAACTGTTGTTTCACGGAAGCGCCCGATCTTAAGAAAGCGGTTCCTTCTGTAAAAGAAGGAAATATATATTTTGCTTCGCCGGGTATTGCTTCATCCGGGGCTTCGCCGGCTTTAACGATGTATCTTTTTTGTGCCTGCCCAGCGCAATCATTATTATACCAAAAGCATGCTATTAAAATCAAAAGTACCCGCATCATACCGGTTGTGCCTGCAATTTACCTTTATTTTTGTTTTGAACCACGGAGGCAGGGAAACACGGAGGAACACCAGGTTGTTTATAATTCCGGCTCCGTACCTCCGGTTGAGCAGATGTTGCGACGCTCCGTTCAAGGTTCGGTTCACTAATGATCAATATACTTCATTGTATATCCTTTGCCTTTTACTAACAGGGATCAATCACATTCGCTGTGCGGCCTACGCTGTACAGCTGCTCCGCTGTACGGGTTCCGTTGTACGGGGCGTCTTCGCCTCGTACAACTTATTGTCGCCTCCGGGCGACGTTACCAGCAGGCGATCGTAACACTTTACCGCTCACTCCCCCATCACATCTGTTCTTACCTTCTTTCCCCAATTCTTATGCGAAGCACCGTCCATCTTTACAATTTTAGGCACGAACCTGCCGAGCACCTCCACCAGTTGTTTTTGCGATTGCATTACCGCCTCAATATCCTTATAGGCAAAAGGTGCTTCATCTAACCCGCCGCCCAGCAATTTTACCTGGTGCTTTTTAAGCTCAGCTTTCAGCGCGCTGTCGGTAACAGATTGTAACGCTTTACTGCGGCTCATTTGCCTGCCTGCTCCATGCGATGCGGAATTCACAGAGGCTTCCTCTCCTTTTCCTTTTACTATAAATCCATTAGCGGTCATGCTGCCGGGAATAATACCCAATACGTTTTTACCTGCCGGTGTAGCGCCTTTGCGATGAACGATCACTTCCTTTCCTTCCCATTGTTCCTTCCATGCAAAGTTGTGATGATTCTCTACCATCTTAATTGGTTTACGTTCCAATTGCTTTGCTATTTTTTCATGGATGATATGATGACAGGCAGAAGCATAATCACCTGCCAGGTTCATGGCGATCCAGTATTCCATACCGGCTTCTTCATCTAAGCTGAGCCAGGCAAGGTTGGCGGCTTCGCCCGGCAGGCGTCTTTTTTGTTTGGCGATCTTAGTATAGTGATTGGCTATGTTAGCCCCCAATGCCCTTGAGCCGGAGTGCGACAACAGTGCCACATAATTACCCGGTTCAATACCCAATACCTCATCTTTCTCAGTTATTGCCACTTCACCAAATTCCACGAAATGATTACCGCTCCCGGATGATCCTAATTGCTTCCATGCCCGTCCGTGCAGGTTTTTCAGTAAAGGCAGCGATCCAAATTCCGGGCGATCCATTACTTCGTGATCAGCGGCATGATCAAACTGCTTTCCGCTTCCGAACAGGGTAGCTTCATTTAATTCCCTTATAAAATAATTTTCCTTTTTCAGCAACTCCTTCGGATCCATGTCAAACACGCTCAAACACATGCGGCAGCCAATATCCACGCCAACGCCATACGGTATTACCGCGTTGTGTGTTGCCAGCACACCACCTATCGGCAAGCCGTAACCGCTGTGCGCGTCGGGCATTAAGGCCCCCGCAACGGCCACGGGCAGTTTAGCCGCGGTATACATCTGGTGCATGGCGCCTTCTTCAATATGTTCCTGTCCGAATACATGGAACGGAATACCTGAATTATTCAATGACACCTGTGCTCCTCCCGCATGGCCAGCCTTATCCTTGTGAAGGGTATGCAGCAGCTTTGCTGCAATCAACCCCAGTACCGCATCGTCTTTATATGCAACCGGTGCTTCCAGTATTTTTTTCAATAGTTCCATTACTCTCTCCTTATTATGATGCTTATAGTTTTTTTGCATCACATTCATTGCCACGCTTATCACCGGGCTTTCGGGGTAGCCGATAGCTCTTAATTCTTTTCCTGTTATTTTTAACTTGTTCATTGTTTTTTGTTTTGAACCACGGAGGCAGGGAGACACGGAGGAACACAGAGGTTTTTGATTCCAGCTCCGTAACTTCGGTTGAACTGATCTCCGGCTTTGTTTGAAAATTCGAATGTTGCTATATTACCGGTAGCCCTCTTTGTCATCATTTTAAAATGAATTATTCACCAAACGAAGCCAAATGCACTACAACCAGGCTAAAACCGTTTTCCACTCTTTTAGAAATGGTTGCCAACCTTTGAAAGGTTGGCAACCATAATCACTATTTCTTCGGCACAAAAATCTCCTTCAACTGCTCAATCAATACACCGTTGCCACTTACACTAATGTTGCTGGTCTTATCTGCGATCTTTTCTACGTATTCCATCTCCTTCAGTTTCCACAATATCTCATTTTCTTCCATGAGTTTGGCATGCAGATTTTATTGTACCACTTTATTCGCACAGCTTGAGCTTGCAAAGGCCTCCGGTTTTGCTTTAAAGGCGAATCCCATTCCCATAATATAACCCATGGCTTCTTTTAGCGCATCATTGCTCTTAAAGTTTGGATTGGTGTTGATGTCGGCATGCACTTCCATATCCACGCTGTACCGCGAAAAAATATTGCACAGGGCATAAGCCACTTCAATACTCTTACCTACCTCAGTCAGCATCCGTTGTTTGATGCTCATCTTTTGTGTAGTGATCTCATTGTGTATATACATGAACCCTCCCTTCCCTTTCCTGATGAATACAATAACAGTCGCAAATTCAGTTTCCCTCCCCTTTACCTGGCTGTCGGTGCCAATGCACACTTTTAAAGAATGTCCCATTTCTTTTTCTCTTATGATCACAGTTCTTATCTCATCTTCAATCGGCTGTTGAACGCTTTCGCCGGATAACTTCCTCCATTTTTGCTGTTGTTCCATTTTCTTCCTTAACAGGTATTTAAAATCTTCTTATCTGTGGACGAAGCCGGATTCGAACCAGCACAGTTGGTGCTTCAAACCAATGCTCTGCCATTGGAGCTATTCGTCCGTCGTTGGTCCGCAGGGATTCGAACCCTGAACCCTCCGGTTAAAAGCCGGATACTCTTGCCAATTGAGCTACGGGCCAATTTTTGTTGCGACTTACAGAAGTTTATTTTCCACTAAGCGCTTTATCCTTTTAGCTGGCTTAAGAAGAGTCGAACTTCTGTCTCTGTGTTCGTAGCACAGTATCCTTCCATTGAACGATAAGCCATCATTGGTTGACTCCGGGATTCGAACCCTGTTCTCCACATTCACAGTGTGGTGCTTTACCGGATAAGCTAAAGCCAACGTATTGTTGTCGGAGCTGGATTCGAACCAGCATCTTCAGCTTCAAATGCTGAAATGCTCAACCATTGCACCATCCAACATTCAGCGGTTCGTACGGGAATCGAACCCATAGCAACAGATCGACAATCTGTGATGTTAGCCGTTACACCAACGAACCTTGTAATCTGTACGGGAGTTGAACCCGTATTTCAAGAATGAAAACCTTGCGTCCTGAACCATTAGACGAACAGATCATTGTTTGTTTGGCAGGAAGGATCTGATCCTATACCCGCTATTTTTATATGCAGCAACAAAAAACCCGGTCGTTTGCTGCGACCGGGTCCCTTTTCATTATGCCTGTTCAATACAGGTTATGTATAGTTATACCACGGTCGCGTATGTTTGCTATCCTCTTCATGGCCTTCAGGCACACTGCTGTTGTTGGCCTGCACATACCCATATCGTACAGATAATGATAGCTGTATATTCCGCATTGGAATCGTAAATCGTTTATGTTTTAAAGCTTTCAGCATTTTATTTTAATAAATATTCACCGAAAATAAAAACCCCGCAATCTCTTGCGGGGCGTATATTTGATTGAATCTGTTATTTCAACTTAACCATCAGCATTACATGCCCCGCAACTGGTATCATAGCCTGTCCGGCTAAACCAATCTGATGTTTTAATTTGTTGTTCTTTTTGATGCATGTGTTACTGTTTATCATTTTATTTTGCGGTGCAAAGGTTGAGCTATTTTTTTGATAGTGCAAGTTTTTTAAAAATAATTTTTTAAAAATAATTTTCAGACAGCCTGGGAAAAGGGGAAGAGTTGTTAATTAATAGATGCCATTCATCAAAACGAAATACCCTCAACCTGTACATTCCAAAGATACCAGCAATCCAATGTTGTATCCAGCTCAAAATGAACACCCCAGCTTCCTTTTAGATATATGGGATCATTTTGCAATGAGGCAGTTACTGCGTAGTTTCCTTTTACAATGCAGGTATTGCCGTTAATGGTACATGTTTCCCCGCCAATTTCAGCATCATCCAGCGTATCGTATGCTTCCTTAAACCGGTTTGCCAGCAATTTAAATGCATCTTTCGAAAGCGGGTAATGGTTATTTAATCTCAGGTTTTTACTCCTGAAGCAGGGCATATAATCAAATGGCGATTTTTGAAGCAGGTACGCTATGCAGTTATCTACAGCATAATTTGTATTGTCGTAAGCATGATCCGGGTAAAACTCATCATAAATAAACCCGTGCATCATACCGGGGATATCCATATCATTCATTTCATGCTCAAATAATTCTTCAGTAGTGAAGCGGTACAGCTCGCGTACTGTAATGTTGGCACTGCATACATCCAAACTGATTTGATATTGCTGTAAATAACCATGCAGCGTTTCCCAGGCTTCTTCTATTTCATCATCGGGTATTTCAGATACCGGCTTAAAATGAACCGGTCTCTCTATCTTATCAAAAACTTTGATATACTTTGGATTTTGGGATTGCTTTTCAAATGCCTGGATATAATGGAGGAATTCGTTTTCTATCCGGGGCGGAAGCATGGCGGCATCATCCGTTTTTTCAAATTCGGGCCC
This sequence comes from Agriterribacter sp., assembly GCF_035445465.1. Lineage (NCBI taxonomy): Bacteria > Pseudomonadati > Bacteroidota > Chitinophagia > Chitinophagales > Chitinophagaceae > Agriterribacter > Agriterribacter sp. Next base: position 231,430 of record NZ_DAOMQT010000002.1, on the reverse strand, counting down.
TTTTCAAGCATCAGTTTCATTTTCAGAAAATCGTTTTCTGCTTTCAGGCGTTCTTCATCGCTTAGGTTATCAAAATCATTCATAAAAAATGAATATCTGATAAATATAAGCAAAATATAAATATTATAAACAATGCAGATGGGTGTTAGTAGCGTAAAAATATAGGGAAGTTCCGGCAATTGATCAGGATAATATATTTACCTTCAATTCACGAACTACCTGTGCGAGGGTATCATCAAGATTAATGATCAGGTTTTTAAGTACGGGGCCGTTTTGTTTTTGTTCTGCAAACATTTCAATTTTCCTGATATCATCTTTCAACGACACAATATCCAGGTTATCAATATCGGGCTTTATGCGATGGGCGATGGCATACATTTCATTGAAATTGTGATTGTTGTATGCCGTTTTAAGCTGGCTTACCGCTGCCGGTGCCTGCTCCACAAAAACATGGATCATTTCCCGCAGCATATGCCGGTTCCCCTTGCTTACGTCTTCTAAGAAGGAAAGATTATAAAGGGCGGATGACGGAGTGGCATTTGTTGTTGCCGTACTTTCTGCTATACCATTTTTAAAAGGAATGCAGGTGGCAATTTTATCTAAAAGCTCTTTTTCGGTATAAGGTTTTGAAATAAATCCGTTCATTCCGGCTTCTATACATTTACTTTCTTCCCCGTGAATTACGTTAGCCGTTATGGCTATAACAGGAACAGTTAAAGAAAGGTTATTCCTGATGTAACGGGTGGTTTCAAAGCCATCCATCACAGGCAGGTGCAGGTCCATTAATACAAGATCAAATGAGCGGTTCCGTAAAAGTTGAATAGCGTCCATGCCATTGTCTGCCTCTGTAACATTGGCGCCTGTTCCCTGTATAATGGCTGAAGCCAGGAGCGTGTTCATTTCATTATCTTCTACCAGCAGGATACTAATATTTGCAAGCGGCCTCAGGCTCATAAGTTTGTTATTTACACACCGGGCTTACCTATTCGTTAATGCACACCGGCCTTAACCATATTAATTTTCTATGCTAATGTAATATTTTGTTCAAAGCAAAATGGAATCAGGAATAAGGTTGTTTAAAAACAGTATTACAAATGATCCCTGTAAAGTTTAAACGAAAGATAAAAGGATTTAGTGTTACAGGAAACAAACAGTCGTATAAGTAATGCCATTAAAACGGCCAGCAGATTTTTTCTTTTGCTGAATTATTTTTTTACTTTTTTTCTCCTGTATCCTGCGGCTTGCGTTCCGGCCCCGCTCCCCTCTTTAGCTGAAAAGCAATTCCAACCGCGATCCTGTGCATTTTCATTTATAATAATGACGCGGGTTTGAAAAGAGCAAAAGGAACGCCGGGGAAAAGAATTGTTAACATCCCAATAAAAAAGCCAACTTCCGGGGATGTTAATAAGTTTTGTACTTAAATTTACGGCCTGATTTTTGTGGAGGCGCCGCCTCCTGAAATTTAATTTACCGGTTTTTTCAATGATTATATTTCCATTATGGCCCTGAGTCAGAGTTTACAACAGAAACTGTTACAGAAGCTTTCTCCCCAGCAAATTCAGCTTATGAAATTGCTGCAGGTTCCTACGGCCAACTTAGAAGAAAGAATTAAAGAGGAGATGGAAGAGAACCCGGCCCTTGAAGCAACAGAAGACGACCAGGACGCTACCGATGGAGAACTTGTTGATGAATTTGAGGGCGATGCAGAGGATGATTTTGAAGCGGAAGGTAGTGAAGATGAATATGATAATATAGATATCAGTGAATATGTAGGGGAGGATGATGACGTAGCCGATTACAGGTTAAAGGATGAAAACTACCCGGAAGTTGATGAAAAGCAAACCCTTCCCTTTAAAATTGAAAGCACTTTTCACGAATCCCTGCTGGAGCAGTTACGCATGCTGCATTTGGATGAGAGGGAGCGTAAAATTGCGGAGCACATTGTAGGTAGCATAGATGACGATGGATACCTGCGGAGAGATTTTGGCGCTATTGCCGATGATTTGGCTTTCCGTCAAAATGTTTTGGCTACTGAAGAAGAAATAGGCTCGCTGGTAAAGCAGATACAAAAGTTTGATCCTGCAGGGATCTGCGCCCGGGATTTAAGACAGTGCCTGCTGCTGCAACTGGAACGTAAAAAAGAAGAAGGCCGTGAAGTGGATATTACCATCAGCATCCTGTCTGACTACTTCGATGAGTTTACGAAAAAGCATTATGAAAAAATACAGAAAGGTTTAAATCTTACAGATGAAGACCTGAAGGCCGCTATTAACCAGATCATACGCCTCAACCCAAAGCCAGGCGGCAATGTGGGGAACACCAATATAGGCGAAAGCTATGTTATACCCGACTTCTTCATTCTTAACAATAACAATAAGCTGGAGCTTACGCTTAACTCCAAAAACGCACCCGACCTTCGTATCAGCGAAGGATACAGGGATATGCTTAAAGAATATGACCGGGGAAGCAAAAAAGACAGGCGCCAGAAAGAGGCCGTTATTTTTATTAAACAAAAGATTGATGCAGCCAAGTGGTTTATTGACGCCATTAAGCAAAGGCAGAATACCCTGTATACCACCATGCACGCTATCATGGATTACCAGTATGAATTTTTCCTGACAGGAGACGAAACAACGCTGAAACCCATGATATTGAAAGATATCGCGGAGCGTACAGCGCTTGATATTTCTACGGTAAGCCGCGTGGCCAACAGTAAATTTGTACAAACCGAATTTGGAACCTACCGCCTTAAGTTCTTTTTCAGTGAATCATTGAGTACGGATAGCGGTGAGGAAGTGTCTACCCGTGAAGTAAAAAAGATATTGAGTGATATGGTAGAAGGGGAAAGTAAGAAAAAACCGCTCAGCGATGAACGGCTTACCGAATTGCTGCAGCAAAAAGGATATAACATTGCCCGCAGAACGGTGGCCAAATACCGCGAACAACTGAATATTCCGGTAGCACGCTTAAGAAAACAATTATGAATAGTTACCCCGCGCCAGGTACTGCTCTTGTATTACCTGTAGTAAAGATATTGGCCCAGTTCTTTTCCTGGCTTTTACATCCCCTGCTTGTGGGTTTATACATGGCCCTGTACCTTATTTATTTTAACCCTGAATATTTTATGGGGGTAAGTACATCAGGAAAAACACAAACTCTTTTTATTTATCTTATCAATAGTGTTTTTTTTCCTTTAATGGCTGTGCTTTTATGCAGGGGGCTGGGGTTCGTTCAATCGGTATATCTTAAAACCCAGAAAGAAAGGATAATACTGTATGCGATCAGCATGATCTTTTTCTTCTGGACCTTTTATGTTTTTAAGAACAAGCCGGGTATCCCGGTAATTATGGCCCAAATGAGCCTTGGTATTTTTATTGCGGTAATCATTGATTTTGTTGCCAATATCTTTTTTAAAATAAGCATGCACGCAACAGGAGCAGGCGGCTTAATAGGCCTGTTTACCGTACTGCTGTTCACTTCTCCGGGCCTTGTGAATGTTCCCCTGGCTGTTGCTGTTTTTCTGGCAGGGCTCATCTGCACATCACGTCTTATCGTTTCCGATCACCGGACTGGAGATATTGTGCTGGGGCTGATGGCAGGCTTTGCAAGTCAATGGATAGCCGCCTGGTATTTTGGATAAAAAATAGCGCTTCAAACAAATTGAAGCGCCGTAGCTTTATATGGGTTGGATTGACTTAGCTTGCTGCTGTTTGCGAACAAATTTTATGATCCACATTACGGTAAAGCTGGGGATAAAATCAAGACCGGGTAAGAGTTCTTCTATAAAATTAAAAATACCGCCCATCGCTCCTTTCCATCCGCCAAATAACCTGTAAAAAATTAACCCTGATACAGGAGCCCAAATCACATCGCCAAACTCACCTAAAAAGGGCAGAGCATAGCTGGCGTAGCCGAGTAAATCCATTACAAGGCAAATCAATAAAGCCGGTTGTTTTTGTGCTGTGTTCATTGCGCTGCTAAAACGGAACATATTATTGACGATTATTACAGGAAAAGGTTGCAAGTAAAAAAACTATGCTGCCGGGGGAAGATTTAATTTTCCCAGGATCTCTTCCAGGCGAAAAGGCTTTGAAATATAATCATTCATGCCTGCCGCCCTGCATTTTTTATATTCAGCACTGCCGGTACCTGCTACCAGCCCGATAATAGGAATAGAACGATAGGGATCAGCCATCTCCCGGATGCGCCGCGTAGCGGTATAGCCATCCATAACCGGCATCTGCACATCCATGAAAATGATTGCAGGATTATTAGTATGCAGCAATGCCAGCGCTTTCTCGCCATTGGAGGCTTCTATTACGTTATACCCGCTATTCCTTAACAATACAGAGATCAGCAGCATGGTATCGGGGTCATTTTCAACTACCATTGCCAATGGAACCGCTATTCCCTGTTCATTATTTCCTTCTGCCCTTTCGTCCTTAAGATACATAAACGCTTTATTATCCATATTTTTTATTAAAATGATACCCTGCAATAAAGGCTTAAGGATTCCCTTCTCTTGCAAATGTTATACCATTTACACTAACGCGGCAGGATGACGTTTATTTAATGATGAAGTAATAATACTCCTAAAATTGTTGACGAACCTTACCATAACCGGATGGCGGATGTTTATTAAAGCGGAGCTAAAACAAGAGGTTTTTACCCGGAAAACTTTTCCCCAGGTGTTCGTAAGCTTTTGGTGTTGCCTCCCTGCCCCTTGAAGTGCGCATGATGAACCCCTGCTGAATTAAAAAAGGTTCATATACTTCTTCTAATGTACCCTGCTCTTCGCCTACGGCGGTAGCGATAGTGGTAATGCCCACAGGCCCGCCTTTAAATTTTTCAATAATGGTAGAAAGAATCCGGTTATCCATTTCATCAAGGCCGTAAGCGTCAACGTTTAAGGCTTTTAGCGCATGCAGCGTTATGCCTTCATCTATAATGCCGTCATTCAGCACCTGTGCAAAATCTCTTGCCCGGCGCAATAAGCCATTGGCAATACGCGGTGTGCCCCTGCTTCGCCCGGCAATTTCTTTTGCCGCTGCGTCCGATATGGTTACCTGCAATATTCCGGCCGACCGACAAATGATTTTTGTTAATATGGCAGCATCATAATACTCAAGCCTGGATTTAATAGCGAAGCGGGAAAGCAATGGTGCGGTAAGTAAGCCGCTCCGGGTGGTAGCGCCAATTAAAGTAAAAGGGTTGAGGTTGATCTGTATACTGCGGGCATTGGGGCCGGTGTCTATCAGGATGTCAATCCGGTAATCTTCCATGGCAGCATACAGGTATTCTTCCACCACGTTGCTCAGGCGGTGTATTTCATCTATGAATAATACATCATTGGGCTGAAGATTGGTAAGCAATCCGGCAAGATCCGCGGGCTTTTCAATTACCGGGCCCGAAGTTTCTTTAATGTGCACCCCCAGTTCGTTGGCTACTATGCGGCTCAGGGTTGTTTTGCCCAGCCCCGGCGGGCCATGAAAAAGAATATGATCTAAGGCTTCTCCTCTTATTTTAGCCGCTTTGATAAAAATTTTGATATTATCAATGACCTTTTCCTGTCCGCTAAAATCTGCAATTTCATTAGGGCGTATATTATTCTCAAATTCTTTTTCAACTGTACTCAATGCCGCTTTATCTGTATTTAAATTAGGGTTTTGCATATTTCCGTTTCAATTGTTCAACTGCAGGCTTTGCAAAAGCCGCTTACCACAACCTCTGTTTGACGGGTTTTATATCCCCGGGGTAATTTAATATCCGGAACCTGCACGTCTTCGAGGCAGGTAGTAGTGCCGCAACTAATGCACATAAAATGTACATGATCATCGTGGTGATGCCCCTGCTCACAGTTGTCTTTACACAAAGCATATTTTATGGAATTATCGGGAGTGGGGATGGTGTGTATAATGCCCTTTTCCATAAAGGTTTGCAGGGTACGGTATACCGTTACCCTGTCGTACTTTTCTTCCGTTTTCGATTCTATATCATGATGCGCCAGCGCGCTGTCGCTTTGTAAAAAAAGTTCCAGTATTTTTCTCCTGCTGTCTGTTATGCTCAACTGGTTCTTCTTTAATAAATCTACGATTTGCGGTTCCATAGCTGTTCTGCTTTATAAGAAGATCATAAAAATAATGCGCAGCCGGCCTTAGTTGTATTTATGCGGGTTGCAGGGTCTTTTCCTTTAACAGGTCTTTTATATCGGTGATCAGCTTTTCAATTTCATCCTTCTTCAACCCGTCATATATCCCTCTTACCTGACCGTTCTTATCAACCAATGCGAAAAACTGCGTATGAATAAACTGCTCGTCAATATTGGTAGCATTATTCTTAGGGTCGTCTAAAATATAACTTTCCCTGGCAGTTTTATATAAGCTGTCTTTACTTCCTGTTAAAAACCACCAGCTTTTTATATCTGCTCCCAGTGAATCGGCATACGTTTTTAACCTGGCTGTATTATCTGTTTCGGGGTCAACCGTATGTGAAAGGATAAGAAAATCATTTTCGTTTTTGAACTGCTCAAATACTTTTTTCATATTCCTGTTCATTTTCGGACAAATGCCTTCACAGGTTGTAAAAAAGAATTCCGCGGCGTACACCCTGCCTGCCACGTCCTTTTCGCTTATCTGCTGCCCGTCCTGCCTTTCAAACGAAAAGTGTTTTACTATATTTAAAACAGGCAGGCGCGATTTGGAAGAATCTATTGTAGCATATAAAAACGCATAGAATGCGCCAAAAAGCAATACAAAAAAGCCAATATACAGCCACGTTTTCCGCTTCATACAATAATCATTTTTTTCCATGCAAAGTTACAACTGTAAGCCGTATGTTCCTGCCTTAAAATAACAGGTCCGGTACACAGCCTCAAAGAAATTTTTTTGACCTGTTATTTAAATGCAACAAAGTTGCATAATTTTTATATATTTGCCGCCAATTTAATTACCTGTATGTTCCGGATCAATTATGATGCCCTTGGTATTACCGCTTCTTTAGCCTGCGCCATTCATTGCGCTATCCTGCCTTTGCTGCTTACCAGTTTACCCGTTTTCGGCATTAATATCATTCATAATTATTTTTTCGAATATGGTATGATAGGATTGGCCTTCGTAGTTGGCATGTATGCTTTATATCACGGCTATAAAAAGCATCACCATAAAACTTTACCGGCAGTTTTTTTCAGTGCAGGGATATCCTTTCTCCTGCTAAAGGAATTGTTTCATGATTATCATGTGCTGTTGCTGGTGCCGGCCGTTATACTGATCATTACCGCTCATTACATGAACTATAGCTTATGCCGCAAAGCAAACCATTGTCACGCCGGGGATTGTAATCACGGCTGATTGTAATGCAGCACGGACTAACAGGCAGGTGGCTTTTTTAACGGGGTCTTGATTTTTTCCTTAATTTCATTCCTTAAACCAGTCTTGCCATGACTACCCGGAGAACATTTATCAAACAGTCTGCTTTATTTTCTGCTGCCGCCTTTGTAACGCCTTCCTCTCTTCTAAAAGTAAATAAGCGTATAGGACTACAGTTGTATACGCTGCGCGGAGATATAGCGAAAGATCCTAAAGCCGTTATCGAAAGCGTGGCCGCTATAGGATATAAAGAGGTTGAATCTTTCGGTTACCAGGCAGGAAAGTATTTTGGTATGACACCAAAGGATTTCGCCGCATTATTAAAATCTAACGGGCTCACACATCCCAGCAGCCATTATATGCTGGCCGGACTTTCCGGTAACTGGCAAAAAGCAGTAGAAGATGCGGTAGTAGCCGGGCAAAAATATATGGTAGTAGCCTACCTGCTGGATACAGAAAGGAAATCAATAGATGATTATAAAAAAATTGCCGCCCGGTTTAATGTTGCTGCGGAGGCATGCCAAAAAGCCGGCATACAATTCGGCTATCATAATCACGATTTTGAGTTTACAGACATGGGTGGCCGGCACGGCTTTGATGTGCTGTTAAAGGAAACCGATCCGAAACTGGTAAAGTTTGAGCTTGACCTGTATTGGGCGAGCTTTGCGGGCAAAGATCCTGTTGAAATGTTTCAGCAGCATCCCGGCCGCTTCCCGCTCTGGCATGTAAAGGATATGGACAATACCCCGAAAAGATTTTTTACGGAAGTGGGTAACGGGGTTATAGACTTTAAGAAAATATTCGCCCACGCAAAAGCATCGGGCATGCAGCATTATTTTGTGGAGCAGGATGTGTGCCCCGGGCCTCCTATAGAAAGTATTGAAAAGAGTTATCAATACATCAGCAAGAACCTTGCTGGCCGATAAGCTGCATCATTTGTTAATCAACTTTTCTTATAAACCAACAAGTATGTCAAGCAGAAGAAAATTTTTAACAGACGGCTCCCGTATGGCAGCCGGCGGATTGATATTATCAGCTCTCTCCCCTAATGTATTTGCTTTTCACAAAAACCGGCTGTCGGCCAGCGACCAGATCAATATTGGCGCAATAGGCATTAACGGAATGGGCTGGGCGGATACAAAAGCCGCATTAAAAGTGCCGGGTGTGCAGTTAGTGGCATTATGCGACGTAGATAGAAATGTGCTCGATAAGCGGGTAAAAGAGCTGGCTGCCCTTAATATAGATGCGGCTAAAGTAAAAATATACGGAGATTACCGTAAGCTGTTAGAAAATAAGGATATTGATGCCGTAATTATTGGCACGCCCGATCACTGGCATTGTTTACAAATGGTGGAAGCCTGCCAGGCAGGCAAGCATGTGTATGTGGAAAAGCCTATTGGTAACTCCATTGTGGAGTGTAACGTAATGGTGGCCGCGCAAAAAAAGCACAACAGGGTAGTGCAGGTTGGCCAATGGCAAAGAAGCCAGCAGCATTTCAGGGATGCTATTGAATTTGTGCATTCCGGGCAGTTAGGCAATATACGAACGGCTAAAGTGTGGTGCTACCAGGGATGGATGAAGCCCGATATTGTACAACCCAACAGCGCGCCTCCCGCAGGTGTTGATTATGCCGGATGGCTGGGCCCTGCACCTCAAAAACCATTTAATGCAAGCCGGTTTCATTTTAATTTCCGGTGGTTCTGGGACTATGCCGGCGGGCTCATGACCGATTGGGGCGTACATCTTATAGATTATGCGCTTTTTGGTATGAAGGCCGATGTGCCTAAAACGGTTATGGCGCTGGGTGGCAGGTTTGCCTATCCGGAACTGGCGGAAGAAACACCTGATACCCTTACCACCTTATATGAATTTGAAAATTTTAATATGGTTTGGGACCATGCCATGGGTATTGATAACGGCCAGTATGGACGCGATCATGGTATTGCATTTGTAGGTAACAATGGCACGTTGGTGCTCGACAGGGGAGGCTGGGAGGTAATGGAAGAAAAGAATGCAAAAAACAAAGTAAGCAAACCCCATGTGAAGCCTTCGGAGAGCGGGCTCGACAAGCATATGCAAAACTTTATGTCTGTAATACGTTCCGGGAAAATGGAGGAGCTGACAGCTCCCATACAAATAGGCGCCGATGTAGCTATTGTAGCCCAAATGGGGAATATTGCCTTCAGAAGCGGTAAGCGCCTGGCCTGGGATAAAGCCGCGGGAAAATTTACAGACGATGCGGTAAATAAAGCATACCTGGCAAAAGCCTATAACAACGGATATAAAATACCCCGAATATAAAATAACAAAAGGAGAACAATGATTGTAACACAATAGGTTGTTCTCCTTTTAAAGCAATACTTTCCTGCTGTTATATTAAACAGTTGAGAAAGACCGTATTTTAGTAGCGACCACCGCCACCGCGGTTGCTGCCGGCAAATGAACGCCTGTTACCGCCACCGCCGTTGCCGCCGCTATTGCTGCGTTCTTCACGGGGTTTAGCTTCTGTAACAGTGATCGGCCTGCCTTCAACAACGCCTTTGTCTAATTCGGTAATAGCCTTCTGCGCTTCCTCGTCATTAGGCATTTCAACAAATCCAAATCCACGGCTGCGACCGGTAAATTTATCGGTTATAACCCTGGCAGAAGATACTTCTCCGTATTCTTCAAAAAAAGCTTTTAAGTCCTCGTCTACGACGTTGAAACTTAAATTGGAAACATAAATGTTCATACTAAGTGATTAAGTTTTACAAATGTAAATCTGAGAAAACAGGGAAGTAAGGACGACTGAACTATTAGCAGAAGATGCGTAGCAGATTGAATCATTTCATTACCGGAACTGTACAAACTCAAATTTGAGGCGCAAAGGTAGGGATTAGTTTTCATGTAACAATAATTATTTTTAAAAAAATAAAGTGCCGGAAGCACAGGCTACTTTTGCCGTAAAAAGGACAATGAAGCCCCTGATCATTTATTGTTATGATGCCTACTGCGGGTGGTGTTATGGCTTTAGCCCGGTAATGCAAAAACTGGAGGTGCAATACCGTAATGCTATTGATTTTGAAGTATTGTCGGGTGGTATGATCCTTCCGGAAAAGCCGCGGCATATTGGTGTAATAGCAGATTATATCAGGCAATCATACAAAATGGTTGAAGACCATACCGGCATATCATTCGGCAGGGATTATTTATGGCATATCAATAACCCGGAAGACAGCGACTGGTTTCCCCATTCTGAAAAACCCGCTATTGCTTTATGTGTGATCAAAGATGAGCATCCCCACCTTGCCGTTCCCTTCGCATCCGCCCTTCAGTATGCCTTACATTTTGAGGGCAGGGATCTGTGCGATGATGAAGCGTACCGTCATTTGCTGAGCAATTATCCTATATCCCCTGAATTATTTTATAAAAAGCTGCACAGCGTGGAATACCGTGAAAAGGCGTACCATGAGTTCGCGCTATGCAAACAGCTTAAGGTAACCGGTTTTCCCGCCGTGTTTTTGCAGGTAGCCGGTAACCGGTTCTATGCCATAGCCAAAGGGTATACGGATTATAACACATTGAAAAACAGTGTAGAAAATGTTTTGAGGGAAGCGGGGGATCCGAAGCCCGAAGAAAAGCACTAAGAACCAAATCACAAGAACCAAATTTGCCTACCGGCAGGCAGGCCTGTCCGCCGGGGCGGATAAAATTCAAATAGTAAATCTCAAATCCGAAAAGGAAAATCCGAAATCCGAAGGAGCCGGTTGTCAACCATTAGCTTTCAGCTATAGGAGCATAGAAGGAGTATTCATTCTATCGTTAGTAGTTTTTGTCTGCCCTATACCTCATGCCTCATACCCTATACCTTCATTCATGCCAATAACACAGGAATGTTTATCCAAAAGGTGCAACGTTATAGTTTATTACGATGTCAGTTCAAAGGTTAAGGCAAATGTATTTAGCTATTTAATAAGGCTGTTTATGAAGAATCAGTTATATATTCTGTTTTTTGCGCTGTGCTTTGCCGGCTGTAAAAAAGACACGGTAACCCGGCACGATACATCGGGGCCAAAGCTGGTGTTTGTAAAAGCGAAAACGAACGGGGGAGATATTGTACAAAATGAAAACATATATAATGAAAGCGGGAACATCAAAACCCGCATCAGCTATAAGGATTATGGGGCAGGATTAGTTAGCGCTAAAACCGGGTATCAATACCAGGATGGCAGGCTGGTTCAAAAAGATGACCAGATGGATGTTTCCAGCAGCAGCTTTGCCAGCCAGTACGTCAACAGCCGTTCCGTGTTTGAATATAGCGGCAACCGTATTATACAAAGTAACCACTATCTGAAAATAAACGACGATTACGAATTGCGTTCCTTTACGGTTTTTTCCTATGATGCTGCGGGTCGTCCTGTTAAACAAACCCGGTATTCGGCAGACGGGGCACTGTTTGGATATACTACTTACACTTATGAAGGCAGCAACATCATATTAAGTGAAGAATACAATCAAAGGCAGTTTGACCCCGAGCCTGTACTTACGTTGAAGTGTAGTTACCAGCATGATAACAAAAAAAATCCCTACAGGAATGTTTACCACAGCATAGAAAATATTCCCTTCTCTGTAAACGGAAATAATATAACAGCCACCACTACAGTTAATTATAATAGCTATCCTCCTTCCACTTCAGGACTAAGCATTACTTCCAACACTACCTATGTGTATAACAATTTGGGTTACCCGGAACTAATGAATGAAAACGGCAATGAATTTGTGCTGGAATACAAATAGTTTTTTAAGGTGATGCGCCCGCTTTTGTACTTCCTGTAGTATCAATAGTCGCAATTTTCCTATAGGTTTGCCGCTCTAAAGGAGTTCCGGTATTGTGAAACAGGAACATTTCAATGCCTGCCCGGGGATACAAAGGAACCGTTAGTATACATAAATAAAAGACAAGCGAGAATGGAAGAGCGCAGTGCACCGAAAATTGCTGCTGCAAAAGTAATTGCAGCTTTTGCTGTTATCTATATCGTATGGGGATCCACCTACTTTTTTATTCACATGGCCATACAGGACATGCCGGTAACGGTGATGGGAACTTTCCGCTTTCTAACCGCCGGACTGCTTATGACAGGCTGGTGTTTGATGAACGGCGAAAAACTGTTTGTATGGAAAGATATCCTGTTCGCTTTTTTTATCGGGTTCCTTTTACTTTTTATCGGCAACGGGGCAGTAGCATGGTCGGAGCAGTTTTTAGCAAGTTCAGTAGTGGCTGTATTTCTTGCATCTACTCCTGTCTGGTTCGTACTGCTCGACTACAGTAAGTGGCGCGCAAATTTTACCAGCGCCGGTATTATCGCCGGTTTGATAACGGGTTTTGCAGGTATCCTTTTCCTGTTCAAAGAAAATATGAGTGAGGCTTTATCAGGCAATGGCAATCAATGGGAAACTGTTTCTATAGGCGTGCTGGTTATCGGTTCTGTGTCCTGGGTAGCCGGATCGCTGTATTCCAAATATAAAACTACAACCTTCAGCGGCGCCCTCAATTCTGGCTGGCAAATGCTGGGCGCTGGTTTGGCCTATGCCATTGCGGGAGGTATACGCGGCGACTGGAATGATTTTAACTGGCACGAAGTTTCAACTTCGGCATGGCTGGCTGTTTTGTATCTTATTACGATGGGTTCTTTACTTGGGTACAGCGCTTATGTATGGCTGCTCAAAGTTCGCCCGGCTACGCAGGTAAGCACGCATGCATATGTAAATCCTGTTGTAGCGGTATTGCTGGGCGTGTTTCTGGGTGCTGAAAAGATATCGGCTTTGCAAATTGCCGGACTTGGTGTTATACTGGCGGGTGTACTGCTGGTGAACCTGGCTAAGTCCCGTAAACAACAGTAGATATATGACATGCCTTATTTAAATACCGCCGGAGGCATGCCATTACCAGTCTTTTTCAGGCTGGCCGGGAACAGGGGCCTTTTTCATCATCCTGTCGTGCAGCTTTCTTTCCTGCTCTTCCAATGCTTTAAGCAGTTGTTCTACCTGTTGCTTATTGAGCTTATTGGGTTGAGGTTTGGGCTGATCCTCTTTTTGTTCTTTCTTCCTGCTTTCATTTTCCTGTTGCTGCTGTTGTTGCTTTTTTTCGTTTAATGCTCTCTGCAGGTTTTCACGGGCAAGCGTATCGGAGGAGTTAAGGCGCAAGGTTTGTTTATAAGCCGCAATGCTTTCCTCCAGTGCTTTTTGCCGGGTTAACGCTACCCCTTTATTGTAAAGCAACTGCGATTGTAACCTTTTATCATCCGTAAGCTTAGCTGCTTTATCAAAAGTGCCTGCCGCTTCTTCATACGATTCATTTTTAAAGAGCGCATTACCCATATTGAATGCAGCAACGCTGTTGCGGGGATCTGCTTTCAGCGCTTCTTTGTAAGCCGCCACAGCTTTATCATATTGCTGCAGGCGGTAAGCTTCATTACCTTTTCCAATTAAACGGTTTATGTTTTGTGAAAAAGCCGGAGCACCCAACAAAAGCATTATATATAAAAGGATGGTCCGCATACTATCGTATTTTCTTTTTTTCACTTATAAACAGCTCACCTGCAAGCCCGGCAAATGCCAGCGCCAGGAACCATTGAAAAAAGCTGCGGTAATTGAGCAGCCGGTTATCCTGGATCGTTTTCTGCTCCATACCTGCAAACTGCGCTGTTATTTTGTCTGTCACTGTTTCTATATCATTTAATTGCTGGTATATACCATTTGCCGCATGGGCAATATCCGTAAGCTCCTGCTCATTAAGCCGCGATATAACGATATTGCCATGCAGGTCGCGCCTGCTTTCGCCTGTAATAGGGTTTAATATAGGCGATCCCTGGGTAGAGCCTACCCCAATGGTATGTATTACCACCCCGTTTCCGGCTAATTGTTTTGCTGTTTTAAGGGCTTGCTCATCATGGTCTTCACCATCTGTTATCAATACAACTGCCTTATACTTTTTATCTTTTGCATTAAACCCGCTGTTAGCTGTTCTTAATGCATCAGCAATTACTGTGCCCTGCGTAGGCACAGCGTCCGGCCCGGCATTGCTCACATACAATCCTGCAGCCGTATGATCGGAGGTAAGCGGCATTTGCATATAAGCTCTTCCCGCAAAAATTACCAGCCCCACCCTGTCGTTTTCCAGTCTGTTCATCAGTTTGCTGATAAACTGTTTAGACCTTTCTAAGCGGCTGGGCTTAATATCCGCGGCAAGCATGCTCCTGCTCACGTCTAAGGCGATCATAACGTCTATGCCCTGCCGGTTTATTTTTTCTGCCTGGGTGGCAGATTGCAGGTTAGCGGCGGCAATGATAAGGCAACCGAAAGACAGCAGTACGATAACAAAGCGGGCTCTGTATTTTTTGGGAGAAAAGCCCCGGATGAGTTGCATCACGAGCGCTTCATCACCAATTTTTTTTACTGTGGTTTTTTTCCAGCGCAGCACTGCCCTGAACAGCAATATCAATACCGGGATCAGCAGCAGCAATAACAGATGTTCGCTATGTTCAAAACGTATCAATAGAAAAAATTAATTACTTTTAAGCAGCAGGTATCCGGCACTTTCCGCTTCCCTCTTCGATAAACGATAACCGTGAAACGATAAATTTTCTTCTCGCCTTTCACCCATTCCCGCTCCTCACGTTTCACCCCTCTTACCTCTTACCACTCCTCACTCCCCACTTCTCCCCCTTCTACATCTTTCCTTCAAAAAACCCTTCCTGTTTAAGTATGCTGTTCAGGATATTCTGGCGTATGGCCGGAATGTCTGCTTTGGGATCCGCTGTTTCAAAGTTCAGCACAAAAAAATACGGATGCCTGTTTTCCTCTATCCATCCTACCACCCATCCCACGGCGTGGTTTTCAGTGTTATATCCCCACCCGGTTTTATAGCTTATGGTATAGTTGCTGTTATCTTCCTGCAGCATCATATTTCTTACTGCCTGCTGCACCCCTTTCCTGAAAGGGAGCTGATCGAAGTAGAGCTTTTTAACCAATCCCAGCTCTTCATCAGGGGATATCTGCAGCGAATTGTCGAGCCAGAAGGAATCTATGGCCGGGCCAAGCTTCATGTTGCCATACTTCAGGCTGTCTATCCATTTCTGCATGGTATCCCTGCCAATGTTCCGGGCTATTTCCTGGAAATGGGGAACAGCAGAGTACCGGAACGCCTGAGCCAGGCTCAGGTCCTGGTTCCAGTTGCTTACGTCTCTTTGTATCCCGTCCCATTTAATGATGCTGCTGTCGGTAGTTATTACGCCTGTTTGCAGCGCGATCAGAGCGTTTACGATTTTAAACGTGGAGGCGGGTAATATTCGGGTCGTATCTCTTTTAAGATTGTATATCACGAATTTTCCTCTGCCATTATCAAACAGGGCAAAGCTGCCTTCCACGTTATTTTCATCAAAATATTTTTTGAACGAATTATCCTGCTTCACATTGTTCATAGAACAGGAAGCGATAAAAAAAGCGGCGATGGCTAAAGCACAAAATGACGGATATTTTATTTTCATTATAACAGTATAGGTTTTTAATAGTAAATAACGCATGCACAAAGCAAACGCTTTAGTGAAGTACACCAAGCGCTTTGCCTGTTTTGATAAAAGCGGCTATTGCCTTATCTAAATGGTGCTGCTCATGCGCAGCGCTTATCTGCACCCGTATGCGTGCCGTATCTTTAGGCACAACGGGGAAGAAAAAGCCGGTTACATAAATGCCTTCTTCCAGTAGCTGTGATGCCATGGTTTGCGCCAGTACCGCATCGTACAGCATAATAGGAACGATAGGATGGTCGCCCGGCTTAATATCAAAACCGGCCGATGTCATTTTCCTGCGAAAATAGGCGGTATTCCATTCTAACTTATCTCTTAATGCGGTGGTTTCACTAAGCATATCCAGCACGGCAATGGAACCGCCTACGATACTCGGTGCCAGCGTATTGGAAAAAAGATAAGGCCGTGAGCGTTGCCGCAGCATATCAACAATGGCTTTGCGGCCACTGGTAAAGCCTCCGGATGCGCCGCCCAGCGCTTTTCCCAGGGTGCCGGTAATGATATCTATCTTACCCATTACGCCCCGGTATTCATGGGTACCCCTGCCGGTTTTGCCGAGGAAGCCTGTAGAATGACACTCATCTGTCATTACTGCCGCATCGTATTTTTCCGCAAGGGCGCAAATGGTATCTAATTGGGCAATGGTACCGTCCATGCTAAAAGAGCCGTCGGTTACAATGATGCGGTTTCTGGCCGGCTGCGCTTCTTTTAGTTTATCTTCCAGATCGTGCATGTTGTTGTGATCGTACCGGAAGCGTTGCGCTTTACAAAGTCTTATGCCGTCAATAATGGAAGCATGATTCAATGCGTCGGATATGATCGCATCCTGGTCATTAAACAACGGCTCAAATACCCCCCCGTTAGCATCAAAAGCCGCGGCATACAAAATGGTGTCTTCTGTTCCCAGGAAATAGGAAAGTTTTTGTTCCAGTTCTTTATGTATATCCTGTGTGCCACAAATGAAACGAACGCTGCTTAAGCCATATCCTCTCTCATCAATATACTTTTTTGCGGCTTCAATAACCTTGGGATGCGATGATAGCCCGAGATAATTATTGGCGCAAAAATTAACAACCTTTTTTATGCCGGTTCCCCCGGGAACAGACACCGTTATATCGGCTCCCTGCGGACTTTCTATAATGCGTTCTGCTTTATAAAGACCGTTTTGACGGATATCTTCCAGCTCCACCCGGATGCGTTCGGTGAGTTTTTCATTCATGTGCCGTTGTTTAAGCTGCAAACCTACGTGCTTTTTAAAAAATAACAGGGAATGTAACATTTTACCGCACCAATCGTTTTATTCACACTTTAACACTAATTAACATCTAACGTTTTGGATATACATTATTTGAAATTAATTTCGTAACGCTTTAGAGATGAAAAAGAATCAAAATAAAATCATTTTTATACTTGTTCTGCTGGCAGGCATTGCTTTAGTATTCACTTATGCAACGCATACCTACAAAAGGGCAATGAAAAATGATATGGCCTGTTCGCCCATCGAAGAGACGGGTAAAGAAAAAATATTGCAATCGGATATTCCTTTTCTGGAATCCTTAACAAGGCATTTCTTAATTTTGCATTACTAAATAGATAAAGGGTATAGAGAAAATCTACACAAGATGCCCGGCGTTTTCTAATGCCGGGTCTTTTTTTCAGGTGTCGGCTGCCAGCTATAGAGCAATCAGGAGGAGAATTGCTAACAACAGGGTAAATTACTTTTTCTTTGTGATGTCCATGGCTCATGGTGATCGCTAACACTCCTTCGGATTTGTGGCAATCATATTCGGGCGCCAGACAACGATAAACTTCCAAACCACAAACTCCAAACTCCCAAGCTCAAACGCTTTCATTGTTTAAATTGATTATTTTACTTACTTTGATCAATTAAATTGATCAGCAATGACCTTTACTCAACTGGAATATATAGCAGCTTTAGATACCTTCCGGCACTTTACCTTAGCCGCAGACCATTGTCATGTTACACAGCCCACGTTAAGCATGCAGGTTCAAAAGCTCGAGGAAGAATTGGGGATTGTTATTTTCGACCGCAGCAAACAGCCGGTTATGCCCACTGCCATGGGTATGGAAGTAATAGGCCAGGCCAGGAACATTCTTACGCAAAGAGATGCGCTCCGGGAACTGATTGAGTACAAAAAGGGTACACTTACAGGCGAGCTGCGCATCGGTATTATTCCTACCCTGGCGCCCTATTTATTGCCTTTGTTCATTCAGCAGTTTGCCCAGCAGCACGCGAAAGTAAAGTTGGTTATAAGTGAAATAACTACAGACAGCATTATCCATTTACTGAAAGAGGGAACGATAGATGCAGGGATACTGGTAACGCCGCTCCAGCAAAAAGGAATTAAGGAGCATGTGCTTTTTTATGAAGAGATGCTCGTATACGTATCTAAAAAAAATGCGCTTTACCAAAAAAATTATGTGCTGGCGCAGGATATTGATCCCAATAAATTATGGCTTCTGGAAGAGGGGCATTGCTTCAGATCACAGATCGAAAATCTTTGTGAATTAAGAAAGCAAAGCCTTACGGGCAGCCATTTTGATTATGAAACCGGGAGCATAGAAACCCTCAGGCGTATGGTGGATATCAATGATGGCATTACCATTATGCCCGAATTGGCTACATTGAATATGCCGGCAAAGCAATTGCAGCTCATCCGCAAATTTAAAAACCCTGTTCCTGTACGCGAGGTAAGCCTGGTAGTACAGCGCGATTTTGTAAAGAAGCGGCTTATAGATGCGCTGCGTGAATCCATTCTGCTGGCTGTTCCGGAAAAGATCAGGAAAAACAAGAGTTCAAATATCATAGCCATTTAAAGGCATGCCCGGGTTACCTGTTTTGTAATATGCTGTCTAAGGCGGCATGAAACTGCGGGTAATCATTGAGGTTATTATGCCCGGCATTTTCAATGGTAATGAACCGGTCTTTTGGATGCATAGCTGTTGTTAGCCGGCGCGCATTGCTGTATGGAATTACCCTGTCTGCAGTGCCATGGAAAACAATGACCGGCGCGTTAACCAGGTTGAGATAGGTATGCACCGGTAATTTATATTTAAGCAGCGTGCTTACAGGATATATGGGCACATAATGCTGCACCAGCGATGTCATGCTGTAATAAGGTGTTTCCAGTATAAGCTCCTTACAGCTTCTTTTGGCGGCTAACCATGCAGCCACGCCCGTTCCCAGTGATTTTCCGTATATAACAATACGATCTGCAGGAAATGCGGAACGTGCCATAATATACAGTTGTGCCGCATCGTTGTACAATTTTTGTTCGGTGAGCCGGCCGGTGCTTTTACCAAAACCGGGATAATCTATCATCCATACTTCGTATCCGTTTGCAGTAAAACCGGAGGCGTAGGCGGCATACCAGCTAATATTTTTACGGTTGCCATGGAAATACAATACTACGCCCCTGGGCACGCTGTCCCGGGTAAGGAATTGTACGATGTTCATATTGCTTTCTTTATCTGCAGCCACATTAATTTCCCTGTTACCGGCAGCAAAGCCATAAGCTTTGTTGCGCTGCACGGCCTCGGGGTGAAATAAAAGGCGATCCTGCAACAGATACAGGGAGATACCTCCCAGCAGGTATATAACCAGGGCAATGTTCAGCCATTGTAACCATTTCCTCTTTTTGTGTAATTGCAGCCTGCTCACCATACTAATGTTAAGTTAAACAAATTATGTCTGTATGTTTTTGTGAAAAGTGAGCCGATAAAGGTGAAAGAAATATTTATCTTCTTACAGTTCACGTTTAACACAGCACTAATATTTCAGAATATCCCTGATGAAATTGTGATATTCGGTAAACGAAGGTAAATTATTATGACCGCCGCCCGTAATGCGGATCAAAGTGATTTTATGCGGGTTGAGCTGTTGCAGCTTTTCGCTGTGGCGTATGGGTATAAGCCTGTCTTTTGTGCCGTGAATAATGTAGGTATGGCAGTTCACGCGTTTGATCCATTTGTCGGTTCGCAGGCGATACCGCAATACATACTTAACGGGAAGAACAGGTAAAAACCTTTCCACTACTTTTTGAAAATTATAGAAAGGCGCATCCAAGATCAGGTAGCGGGGTTTGTTTTCGGAAGCAATTTTTGCGGCAAAGCCGCTGCCTAAGCTCCGTCCGTATACGAGGATGTGATTCTCGGGGTACTGCTGCGTGAGCCGGCTATAAACAAATTGCATATCGCTGAGCATTTTAGCTTCGCTGCGCTTACCTGTACTTTTACCAAACCCGCGGTAATCTACCAGCACCACATCATACTGGTATCTATAAAAATCCCTCGCATATTTGGCCCATCCTTTAATGCTTCTGCTGTTACCATGAAAATAAAGAATAAGTCCGAAGGGATCTTTTACATAAAAATGGAGACCATTAATGCTTACCCCCGGTTCTATATCAAAAAACAGTTCCTCAAAAGGGGCATCATAATGAAACTTAAAATCAGCAGGCAGCCTTTCAGGCTTGAAAATAAACCGGTCCTGCACAAAATAAAGCAAAATGGTTAATGCGATAATTCCGCTAATAATATATAAAAAGGTGGCAGGCAATACAACAGGCGTTTATTGCATGAAATTACGGAAAGGAATAACAGCAACAACGGCAGTTGAAGGTTAATCGTTATGTACGCTTGCTAAATTAAGGTTGGACAAAAGAATCAGCTTTGGGTGTAGGGTATAAGGAGTAAGGTATAGGGTTGTGATGCCATTGATTCGCGCCGGGGTTTTCATCACCAGCCGTTGTGGGTTAGCCATGAGACCCTGGTGCTGAACGATTCGCCGGGGTCTCACGCTTCACACAGTTGCCTGACTGTGAAGACCCCGTCGGGAAGAAAAATTTTCACTTTTATTCAGCTCCGGTTCTTCCTTTGCATACTGGTAAGGGTTTCACGCCCGCCTGTTCGGACTTGAAATACATCCATGCCTGCGTTTCAACAGCTCAGTCGCTGTGTATCCTTATTAAGTTCAGGTTGGTTAAGGGCGCTACGATAAGCGGGAATTTCTCAACGGTTACATAGCTGGCGTCTAATCCGAATCCCCTTTCTTCCGACAGGCTTACTTCTTTTATCCAAAAGTAGCCCCGCATGATAAGCGTTTCCCAGAAGGGCAGCTCATTGTCCATACTCAGGAATTTTTCCATTACAATAAACTGAAAATCGCCCACCACATTATTGCGTTGCAGGCTTTCATAGCGGCTGGTTATATTTACTTCCTTGTTGGCCACCATGTCTTCCACTACTTTCCTGAACATGAGATTAATGCGGGGTTCAACACGAAAGCCCAGCCGGAACTCAACACGGATCACCTCGTTGGGTATAATCGTCTGCACTTCGTATTCACAGGTATAGGGATTGTCTAACGTATCTACATGCACGAACCAGTAAATGTCGGCCCGCTTCGGTTTCCTGTTTAAAATGGAGTAGATGATCTTATGCTCTATCTCTTTGGGGTTGTTGGCGCTGGTAAGATATACCAGGTGTGTGGCATATTTGGTAACAGAAGTGTCGTTGCTGAGCTCCTGCAGCATGGGTATATAGTCTTCTAACCGCACAAATTCCACATAACGGTTCTTGATCTTCCGGCTCCTGAACCATATATACATGATCAGGAACATGAGTCCGCCAATAACTACCGTAATATAACCTCCGTGGGTAAATTTTTGCAACAGGGCAAATAAATAACCTCCTTCAATAATGGCATATCCTATCAGGAACAACCATATCCATGCAGATTTTACCCGGTGGCTCACTAAGTAATTTGCGAACAATATGGTGGTCATAAGCATGGTAATGATAATGGCCAACCCATAAGCCGCTTCCATACGGGAAGAAGTTTGAAAATACAGTACCACTCCCGTGCAGCCAATAAACATCATGGCATTGAGCCATGGAATAAACAACTGCCCCTTTTCTTCAGACGGGTAGCGGATTTTTAACCGGGGCCACAAATTAAGGCGTATAGCCTCACCTATAAGGGTAAACGAACCCGATATCATGGCCTGGCTGGCTATGATAGCCGCAACGGTTGCTATAATAACGCCGGGAATGATAAACCAGTCGGGCATCAGGTCAAAAAAGGGATTAATAGAGGAATGAATAGCCGCCGGAACATCCGGGTGGTTCTTTAATAAGCTGGCTCCCTGCCCAAGATAGTTGAGCAGCAGGCAGCTTTTAACGAAAATCCACGAGATGCGTATGTTTTCCCTCCCGCAATGACCCAGGTCGCTGTATAGGGCTTCTGCGCCGGTGGTACATAAAAAAACGGCGCCTAAAATCCACAATGCGCCCGGGTTAGAGCTTAAGAGCTTAACGGCATACCAGGGGTTGAACGCTTTTAAAATAGTAAGATCATCAAAAAGATGCCACAGCCCCAGCACCGCCAGCATGGTAAACCATACGCTCATTACCGGCCCAAAAAATTTACCTATGGATGCAGTACCGAATTGCTGCATAAAAAAGAAAGCCGATAAAATAAATATAACGATGTAGATAATATACTGACTGACATCATGAAAGGCCGGAACTTTTTGTAATCCTTCAATGGCGGAGGTAATGGTAATAGGAGGGGTGATCATACCATCTGCCAGCAGGGCGGCCCCGCCAATCATGGCAGGCAGCACCAGCCACTTTTTTCGTCGGCGTACCAGCGCGTACAGGGCAAATATTCCGCCCTCACCTTTATTATCTGCCTGCAATACCAGTATTACGTACTTGATAGTGGTTTGCAACGTAATCGTCCAGATGATACAGGAAAGGCTGCCAATGATGAGGTCTTCCGTAATGGCTCTGCCACTGATAATGGCATTGAATACATACAGGGGAGAGGTTCCGATGTCGCCATAAATAATTCCCAGCGCAATAACCAGACCGGCGGCGGTAGCTTTATTGGTATGTTTGCCCACGGCTGAAATACGGGTTAAGTTATTGTAATCTTCGAAACAAACGTCAAAGGTATAGGCTAAATTACAATCGTACACAGAAAGTTAGGCGCCATTTTATGCAGACAGTACCGCACTATCAAAAAATACTATTTTTATATGTTTGGTTAAAAAAACGGGCAGGTAGCATGCAATCGCTAAAAACCATCTAATTTGCAAGCGGATGCGTATATTTAAGAACAAAATTGATATAAAATGGGGCGCAATAAAATAATCATATCAGCTTTTGTAATGCTGGCCCTGCCCATTTGGGCTTTGGCCCAGCGTATTCATTATTCCGATCCGGGACGGGATGATTACCGCCAGGTAAATTTCGAGATCATTGGCAAAGTAGGCAGCAACATAGTGATCTATAAAAACTACAGGTCAAAAAACGATTTGTCCATATTTGATGGTGAAATGAAATTAAAGGATAAAATAAACCTTGATTTTTTGCCGGATAAACTTATTAATGTAGACTTCGTTCCCTATCCCGATTTTTTTTACATGATCTATCAATACCAGAAAAGAAATATCGTGTATTGTAATGTGGTAAAAATGGATGCTGCCGGGCAAAAGCTCATAGGCCCCGTGGAAATTGATACTACCCAAATTGGCGGCACAAGCGACAACAAGATCTATTCCACCATATACAGCGAAGACAAGCAGCATATCATGGTGTTTAAAATCAATAAGCGCAACGAAAGAAACTATTTTTTTACCACGCTCCTTTATAATGATAAGATGGAGTTCAGGAAAAAAAGCCGGTTGCCTGTAACCATGCCCAGGAAAGATGCTGTATTCAGCGATTTTATAGTAGACAATGAAGGTGATTTTGTTTTTACGCGCTGCAGCAGGAATGGCAGCAGGGATAATATTTCGCAAATGGATCTGATGATAAAGCCGGCGATGCTGGATACCTTTCGCATTAATAATATACCGCTTACCGATAATTTCTTAGATGAGGTTAAAATCAAAGCAGATAACATCAACAAAAACTATTTGATCAGTTCTTTGTATTACAAACAACGAAGAGGGAATGTGGAGGGAATATATATAGCCGTATGGGACAAAACAGAAAACAGGGTAAAGGCTGAAAATTATAATATATTCAATGATGAGTTAAAGGAAGATGCCAGGTCGGAGAATACATCGGCCAAAACGGCCTTTAACGATTATTTCATACGGCAGGTTCTGCCTAAAAAAGACGGTGGCTTTTTGATTGCAGCCGAGCTTTTCTTTACTTCTTCCCGCGGCAATAACTGGAACCGCTACGATTACCTGTATAGTCCTTACAGCATGTATCCCTATTCGTCATATAACAGCTACTGGAGCCCTTACGGAATGTATGGCAATCCCTGGAACAGATGGAATTACGGCTCCAGCACACGATACTACAGTGAGAATATTGCGTTGTTTTCTTTTGATCCCAATGCCAGTATGGAATGGAGTAATATATTACATAAAAGCCAGTTCGATGATAACTCTTCCGATGCTTTGTCGTACATGGTATACAATACCGGAAGTGAGATCAGCTTTTTATATAACCAGCTCGAACGCCGGGTAAGATTATTGTCGGAGCAAAGTGTAACGCCTAATGGCGCTGTGAACCGTTCGCCAACACTGAAAAATTTAAACAAAGATTTCGAATTTTTGCCCAAATATGGCAAGCAGGTAGGCGCCAGGCAGGTAGTGATGCCATGTATGTACAGGAATTATATTTGCTTTGCGAAAATTGATTTTTAAATAAACATTCCTGTGACAGGCGCTTTTAAAACCAACAACCCGGTTAATATCCTTTTATTGCTGGCATATGCTTTTGTACTGAAATGGCATTCTTTTGTATATCCTCATATCCCGCTGCCACAGGCAACAGACGGCTTTTTATATCTTAAGCTTTTGAATTTTCTTTTGCCTGCCGGGCAATTTGTGCCTGTTATATATCCTTTTATTGTGCTGGTGCTTACCTTAACACAGGCTATTACTTTTAATAATCTCATCAATAATGAAAAGCTGCTGCCCAAACCC
The DNA here is from genome assembly GCF_035445465.1 of Agriterribacter sp. Classification (NCBI taxonomy): domain Bacteria; kingdom Pseudomonadati; phylum Bacteroidota; class Chitinophagia; order Chitinophagales; family Chitinophagaceae; genus Agriterribacter; species Agriterribacter sp. Next base: position 206,530 of record NZ_DAOMQT010000002.1, on the reverse strand, counting down.
AATTACCTGCCGGCCATGGCGTATATGCTTATTGCCTCTCTTTTCCCGGAATGGTGGCAGCTATCATCCGCACTCATCATTAACAGCTTACTGGTTTGGGTATGGGCTATGCTGAGCAGGCTGTTTAATCACCCCCGGCCCAAAACCCAGGTATTTAATGCCGGCATGGTGGTGGGATTGGCTTCTTTCCTGTATTTTCCGGCTATCGGCTTTTCCCTGCTTATATTTTTTGCTTTAATTACATTAAGACCTTTTCATTTGAGCGAATGGCTGGTGGCGATACTCGGGCTGCTGACCCCTTATTATTTTTTGTTCGCCTTTCTTTTCCTGGGCAATACATGGAACCCGCTTACCTACCTGCCATCTGTTTCTGTGAGCCTTCCAAAATTTCAGCAGGATGCATGGGCCCTGGGCGCCATCATGCTGCTTATTATTCCTTTTTTGATCAGCGGCTTTTATATACAGGGCAATATTTTACGTATGCTGATACAGGTGCGCAAAAGCTGGAGCCTTATGCTTTTCTACCTGCTCATAACCATACTTATTCCGTTCATTAATTTTACTTCCACATTTGAATACTGGATATTATGTGCCCTCCCTTTTGCCGCTTTCCATGGCTATACTTTTTTTTATGCCCCCAAAAAATGGCTGCCCGTAACGCTGCATTGGCTAATGGTGGCTTTTATCCTGGCATTAAATATATGGGTAAGTGTATTCCGGGTATAACGATAGTTGCGCTACTTTGAGTATGATATCCGCTTTGTATGCTCTTTTCCAGAGCCTGCACCAACCGTGTTGGGAGTCTTTATTTTTACATCCTGTAAAGCAATATCATGAGCGAAAAACGTAAACCCTTTACACATGCTTCCAGAAGAAAGTTCATCAGGAACAGCTCCATTGCCGCAGCTGGCTTTTTTATTGTGCCCCGCCATGTACTGGGCAAAGGATATATAGCGCCGAGTGATAAGTTAAACATAGCGGGTATAGGAGCAGGCGGTAAAGGAAAGAGCGATCTTTCTGCATTTGCCAAAAGCCCCAATGTAAATATTGTTGCCCTGGTAGATGTGGATGACCGCCAGGCAGTGGAATCAAGAAAAAACTTTCCCAAAGCCAAATATTATAAAGACTTCAGGGAGATGCTGGCAAAAGAAAAGAACAATATAGATGCCTGTTCTGTCTCCACGCCCGATCACACCCATGCAGTTGCCACTTTGGCGGCTATGCATCTGGGTAAGCACGTATACACGCAAAAACCTTTAACGCACGATATTTATGAGGCCCGCATACTGGCGCAGGCGGCAAAAAAATATAAAGTGATTACCCAGATGGGTAACCAGGGCGGATCGGGTAATGGCGTACGGAGGATGCAGGAGATATACGATACCGGCATCATCGGGCACGTAGATAAGGTGCTGGCCTGGACTAACCGTCCCGTATGGCCGCAGGCTATACCCGATCCGGGCACTTATAAAATTCCGAAAGAGCTCGACTTTGATCTCTGGCTGGGCACCGCTCCCAAGGTAGATTATAAGCCCAACTATTTACCCTGGAACTGGAGAGGCTGGTGGCCCTATGGCACAGGCGCTTTGGGCGATATGGCCTGCCATATCTTAGACCCCGTTTTCCGCATATTGCCTATTGATTATCCTACTTCGGTAGAATGCAGCGTAGCGGGCACCTGGACTTTTATCCTGAAAGAGAATGACCACAATCCCGACTGGACACCTTTTTCCACTAATATTCATTTAAACTATCCCCGTAAAGACGGGAAGGGCGATATTAAAGTAAGCTGGTATGATGGTGGCGTAATGCCGGAAGTTCCCGAAGAGCTATTGCCGGGCGAGGCATTTGGTAATTCTGATGGCGGCGTATTGTTTATTGGCAGCAAAGGGAAACTGTTGTGCGACTGTTATGGCGCCAACCCGAGACTGCTGCCGCTTAAAGAAAATGCATTGCTTCATATCCCCGAAACCATTGCCAGGGTTCCGGATGAGGATCACTACCTGCAATGGGTAAACGCCTGTATTGCCGGGTATGGGAATGCGCAAACCAGTTCGCCTTTCGAATATGCCGGTCCGTTTACCGAAAGCATACTGATTGGAAATGTGGCTATCCGTAGCTGGATGCTCAGGGATAATCCCACGGGCAGGCGTACCGCCGATAAGTATAATGGTCGCAAAAAACTGTTGTGGGACGCAGCCAATATGAAGGTAACCAATTACGACCTGGCCAACCAGTTTGTAAAACGCGAATACCGGGAAGGCTGGGATCTTACCTTATAAATAAATAAATACCCGTTTACCCTGCTTTTTTAAGATGGTACAAGCCTGAAGTATATACTTTCAGGCTTAACCTGTTTGTACCCTGGTTCTAAAGCGCGCTGAAAGACTTACCCACATTTAAAACCCGAATTATAGCTATACACCAGCCACTCTTTTTTTGTATTCAGCCAATGCTTCTTCAAGTCTTTGTTTGGCTGTGGTATCGCCGGGTACGTTATGTGAAGGATGGATATGCAATTTTACGCCTCTTTCAGCCAGGATCTCGGCCACAGTAGTAACGGTCATCCACACACAGGTTACAAAAGCCATGGTGGAAACAGGCCCTATTTTATCCTGGTGATTTTTTAGCGGCACACTGGCATCGCCGGCAGGTGCACAGGTATCAACTACCAGGTCGGCAATTTCAAAAATATTTTTACCGCTCGAATGGCGGGTTTGCTTTCCCCTGGCCTCGGCCGCCGAGCCAAACGCAATAACCTTCATACCTTGCTTTTTGGCTTCTAAGGCCACATCAATATTTACATTATTGATGCCCGAATGCGAAAACAGCCACATGGTATCGCGCTTATCAAACGTATGCCCTTTCATGATCTCTGTTCCATAGCCTTCTACCCTTTCTAAAAACACAAACTGGTGTACACCCATTTGCCCGGTAATGTTGGTAAAAAAAGTAAGGGGCAGCTCCACAATTGGGTGAAAGCCCACAAACCCGCCAATACGCGGATACATCTCTTCAATAGGCAAAGTGGCATGACCGCAGCCAAATGTATGCACCCACCGGCCGCATTCAATGCTGTCGGCCATTATGGCAGCCGCCTTTTTTATATTTTCTAATTGTGTTGTTTCAATTTGGGTCATAATATCCCTGGCGTTTTTCAGCCATTCTAATGCTAACATGTGATGAAATTTTAAAGTGAAAATTTATTTTATTTTTTTAAAGATGGAAATGAAAAGCAATACCATTACGCCAAGCTCTACATACAGCAAAGTAATAAAATGTTGTATGCCATATGTTTCCGCCACTATGCCCATCAGGTAGTTAACCAGTATATTTCCGGTAATTGCGATCACCAATACCAGGCTAAACGCGGTGCCCGACAAAGCGGCATAACGGCTGCCAACTAACCCCAGCATAATGGGGAAGCCACCCGCAATACCGGCTCCCAGCAATAATAACCCAGAAAGCGCTGTAAAAAAGGAGGCAGTGGTTTGCAGCAAAACGATCCCGCATAGGAACAAACCAAAAGAAAACAATAAGATCTTTTTAGCGGTTATTTCTCTAAATATGGTTCCCGTTAACAGGCGCATCAGCGTCATGCCGGCAATACAGGCCGAAAGGGCGTACAAGGCATTACTGTCTGAAAGGTTTTTTCGCTCAATCAGAAAAGTAGTTGTCCAGTTGTTTACAATGGCTTCCAGGCTGCTTTGGCAAAAAAGATAAAAAGCAATCAGCAGCAGCACCATGTCTTTTAATAACCCGAAACTTTTTTTCAAAGGCACACCCCGGGTTATTTTGGGCAACGGGAACCGGATAAGCAGGTAAAACAATGCAACGAGCAGCGCAATAACAGCCGCCCCCGAAAGAATGAAAGGATAGGTGTAATGTTGTTTCAGTATGCCCAGCACAAAAGGCAGACCCAGCGCGCCTACTCCAAAGGATACACCCAGCAGGCTGAGATTGGCGCCTTTGTATTCGCCGCTGATATCGGCCACTACGGCATTGGTAGCGCCATTGATGATGCCGCCGGCCAATCCAAAAATAAAGATGGAGAACTGAAGCCAGCCGGTGGATGGCGAATAAGCGATGCCTGTAAAACCTGTTGCCAGTAATATACAGGCGGTAACAAGCAAAACCTTATACCCGTACCTGTCGCATACCGGTCCAAAAAAAAGCGAGCCTGTAAGCAAACCGGCGGGAAGAATGGCAAACAGGGTTCCTGCCTCCAGCTTATCTAATTTGAAATTTTGCTGCAGCCCCTGCGATACACTGCCCAGCGTAAGCAGTGCAATACCAAAAAGCAATAAGCCGCAGCATGCAGCAATGAAAAGCGTTGTTTTATTATATGCTGCGGGAGTTGTCATTTATTTATTTTTTAAGGCTAAATATGCAGCGCCATATAAGCAGGCTTCATCTCCCAGCGCAGAAGGCTCAAACCGCGTTTGCTTAATGCTAACAGGTTGCGCCCAACGACAGGCTTCCTCCATAATGTCGGGCAGGAACTGCAATGCGGGGCCAAACACACCTCCGCCAAAAATTATTTTTTCGGGGTTGAATAAACTTACCAGGTTGGCTACTGCCATTCCCCAGTATTGGATGCATTGTTTTATTACGCTTATAGCGGCAGGATCGCCATCGCTGTAAGCGTTAAATACATGACGGGCTTTAATATCTTTCAGTGGAACGCGGTTTAGCAGGCTGGTTGTAATTTTTTCTGACTGTAGCAATTCGCGGGCCGACTTGGCAATGCCTTCCCCAGACGCATGTTGCTCAAAGCAACCGCACGATGTATATGCATCGCGAAAAGGGGTGCTTAATGCCATCCAGCCAATAGCTCCGGATATGCCCTGAGCTCCGTGTATGATATTTCCATTAGCCATAATGCCCGCGCCTATTCCTGTACCTACAGTAAGAAAGATAACGTTGTTGCATTGGCGTGCATTTCCTTTCCATATTTCTCCCAGGAGGCTGCATGACCGGTCGTTGTCAATAATTATACTGGTGTCTTTACAATTTTGCTGCAATTCATTTAAAAGCGGGTACGCTTCCCAGCCGGGTATATTGGGCGCCCACACGGTACCGTTTGCCGGATTACTGATACCTGGTACGGCTACACCAGTAGCCAATATGCCGTTACCTTTTTGCTGCCATTCAGATTGCAGTATGTTTATCTTTTGAGTGATGAATGCGCCCACTTCCGCACCCTTCCTGTTTTCAAGGTCTGCTTTCTCTTTATGCAATAATTCACCGCTTTCCGAAAAAACGCCTGCTAATAATTTTGTTCCACCCAGGTCAATGCCCAGTACAGCCATAGTAAATACAGTTTTTAATGATCAGTAAAAGCATTAAAGGGCGGATATTTTTGGAGTATGTAAGTTAAATTAAATGTTGGCAGAAATGGAATTAAAGTAGGAGGCTGTATCATGCTTTTGATACAGCCTCCTTATCAGAACTATTGAAACAAATCTCTGAACAGGTTATTGCCAGCCGGGCGTTTGAGTAAGTTTGAATCCTTTTTCCTCATATTGAATAATCTGAGACTGCCCTACAGGCGCCAGGTAAGATTTGTCTGTAAAAGGATTTCTGTTTTGCGCATTATCCACCATCCAGAAGCCTACTAACGAAGCAGCGTTACTACCATCATAAGTAATCACTGTGCCATCCAGCAGCTTAACTTTTGTTCTGCCAACATAGGTGGCCGTTAAATAAGCCGGAGCTTCGGCCTGCACATTTACCCACGGGCCAAGGAAATAATCCGGATTGGTGCTGAAGTCCATATTGCTTAGCTTTTTCCACCTTTTCAAATCTAAAAGCCTTGTATTTTCAAACACAAACTCCATTCTTCTTTCTCTGCGTATTTCCCATAGTAAAGATGGCACATCCGCATCTTTGTCAGGATCATTGGGCAATGCACTTAACATCAATGGTGCTGTTTGTTGCACACCTTTGTCGGCAGCCGCTGCATCAAGCGGTCGCAGGCGAATGGCATTAATGGATTTGTCAATATCCTCCTGGGTAACAGGGCTGCCGCCAAGGTATTCTGCCAATACCGCTTTTGCCTCTATCCAGTTTAATACCACTTCTGCCAGTCGCATAACAGGCGCATCACTTGTATTGGTATTGCTTCCCCACGCGGCAGGATAGGTTTTGCCTATATAAGTTATCGCGTCTCTTGATGCAAACTTAAAGCCATACAAAAGCGTAGCGGATGACGTAAGCGCTTTATCAACAAATGAGGCTTCAAAGCGGGGGTCTCTTGTTTTTACCAGATCGGCAATTGTAAAGCTTTCAGCATCAGGCACACCTGAGTTTTGCCATACTTTTCCATCATTGGCGATAAATGATTTAACCAGCACAAGGTTAGCATCCACACCTACCACCTCGGTGCCATTTTGATAGGAGCCTATACAATGGGTTACTGTTAATGCCGCATCATATACTCTGTATAACAACACCTCAGGATGGCCTGCCAGGCTTTCTGAAGAAAACAATGATTTGAAATCCCTTCCAAAATTATACTTACTGCTGTTCATCACTATCTCAGCGGCTTCTACCGCAAACTCGAGGTATTTTTTGGCTCTTGCGGCATCTAATCCGTGATAATGCTGATAAGTGCCTTCAAATAACATTAACCTTGAAATAAATGCGGCTGCTATGTACTTGTTTAAAAATTGTGCCCCGTCATTTTCACGCATATTGGTCAGCACGTATTTGAAATCCTCATATACATTATCCATCACTATTCCGCGGTCGTCCCTGTCTTTGTATAAGGCAGGTAAATCATCATCAGGTACCACCTTGTCAAAATAAGGAACTGCACCGAAAACACTTACCAATCTGCTGTACTCAAATCCCCTGAAAAAACGGGCAACCGCTGTCCAGTGTTTGTAAGCATCTTCCGAAATGTTAGGTTTAACTTTAGATTCAAGGCGTTCAAGTAGAATATTTGATTTTCTTACCCATGCAAAATTCCATGTTGGGCCGGCATATGTTTGCAACCACTCAGCGCCTTCGGCAGTAGATCCTCTTGATGTGGGTACACTGCTTTCAAAGTTAGACTGTACGTTTTTACCTGTAAGATCGTCTGAAAATGTATATCCTCTTACCGGTGTATAATCGGCGGTAAACGACGTATTGTATCCACTGAAATAATAGGAATAATAGCTATTGGTATACATGCGGATATCATCTTCATTTCGCCAGTATTGCCCGTCAACATAGCTGGTTAAAGGTGGGCGGTCGAGTATATTTTTATTACAACTTGCCAATAAAATAATTGCCGCCAGATTATATATTAATTTTATTTTCTTCATTATAATCAAGTTTAAAAGTTCAATTGAAGACCAGCGGAAAAGCTTTTAAAAGCCGGCACACCCGTACCTGTGCGACCCGAATTATAATTGGAAGTATTCCACATGGAATAGCCGCTTATACTTTCAGGATCAATAGGTAATCCTTTTAAATGATCCCAGGTTATAAAGTTCTCCAGCGCTATATATACTCTTAAGGTTGTTATATGTGCCTTATCGAGCAGGGGTTTGGGCAGGGAATAGCCGACTGTTAAATTTTTTAAACGCATATAGGCCATATTCATCAGGTACCTGTCCTGCACCTGCATATTATTGGCGGTATTGCTTCCGGCATTATTATAAGCTGCCGGGTAAAATGCATCCGGCGTTTCCGGTGTCCAGTAATTGCCTGCTATAGCTTCCGGCATGGCGCCATCTGAAGACTGGAAGCCGGGGATGCTTAAAAAGCCCTGCCCCCAGATCTTACGGCTGCCTACACCCTGAAAAAACACGCTGATGTCAAAACCCCTGTAATCCGCTCCTATTCTAAAGCCATACTCATACCGAGGATTGGAGTTACCAATTACCTCCAGGTCGCCGTGATCTTCCAGCGTACCTTTACCATTGTTGAGCTCTCCGTCGCCATTCACATCTTTAAACTTCACATCGCCGGGACCAAACCTGAAGTTGGCAGAATTTTGTAAAAATGCCTGGTAAACAGGTTTCTTCCCATCTGCTCCGGGGTTTAACTGGTAAACCTGTCTTCCTGCATACAGGGCAGTTTCTGCATTTGTCAATGTGATCAACACAGGATTGCCCGATCCGTCAAGCATAAAATCATCTTCCTGGTACAACCTGTCTGTACGATATCCCCATATTTCGCCTAAAACTTTGCCGTTATAATTTCCTGTAACCTGTGTGCCCGAGCCATAGGCTGTTAAAGTGGTTTTAGAATCAGAAAGATTACCACTGATGTTTATGCCCATTCCGTTTTCAAACCTGTGGTTGAAAGACAGTCCGAGATCCCAGCCTTTGGTTTTCAAAGAACCGTAGTTACTCTGTGGCGCACCTGTGCCAAACGTTAAAGGAATACCTTCTGCCGGCACGATCATGTTATTGGTATTTCTCTGGAAGATGTCAAAATTAACATTCAGCCTGCCGTCTAAAAATCCGGCATCTACTCCAAAGTTGGTAGTTAGAATATCCTGCCAGCGTATACTTGCAGCAACAGCGGCCGGAGAGCCAACATAATTTACCCTTGCCCCGTTGCCGCCGATCCATGTAGATTGCCCGCTGGGCATGATGGCTATATACAGATTATTTGGAACGCTTTGATCTCCGATAGAACCCCATGAGCCGCGGAACTTAAGAAAACTTAATACCGGACGGCTCCATTGCATAAATGTTTCTTCGCTGGCTATCCAACCTGCCGAAAAGGAGGGGAACCAACGCCACTTCAGATCTGTTGGAAATTTTGAGGAACCATCATAACGCAAATTGCCCTCCAAAAGGTATTTTTCTTTAAAGGCATAGTTGATACGACCAAAATAGCCTAACTGAGACTCCCATGCTTTATTACCATCAATCGTTTGGGTTCCGGTTCCAAATCTGAACTGTGGGTTGATAATATCTGAAAGATTAGTGATTTGCGAAGATTGCCATTCAGTAGTAGCCGTAACACGGTTAATACCGGCAATAAATTTGAGCCTGTGGTCAGTGCCCAGGTCAAGATTATACGTTGTGTACGCATTGATGGTATTGCTCGAAAAGTTTGTGGCAGTGCGGGCAAAATGATCGGGGTTAGCACCGTACGAAGTATACATGTCATAAGACAAATCATAAGCAGGGATAGCACCGGGGTCGGTAGATGACACTACCTGCCCGGCATCATTTACATACAGCGGGTTACCACCTGCATCAACTCTGGCCTTTGGTGCAACCCATGAGTTACGGGCAGTATACCTGGTTCCGGGCCGCTTCCACAGCTCCTCTTCGTTGGTGTTGGTATAGTCAAAATCTACCTTCCAGTTGCTTAATATATTTACGGTAGCGCCAAGACTTATATTTGTATAATTCTGGAGAATATTAGCGGTATTGGCTGCTGCCATTTCACTCACGGGGCTGCGGATGGGATCGCCGTTCTCATCATTGCCAAACGGGTATAAAGGTCCCCAGCGATACAGGTACAACCATGGGTCGGCAGTGGTAGAATTGGTTACATAAGGATATTCTTTATTTCTTTGCGAGTATAACGCTCCGCCACGAACGGTCAGGTATTTATTGATCTCGCTGGATATTTTAAGTGAAGCATTGTATCTTGTAAACTGGTCTTTTTTAGCCGGCTTTATCATACCGCTCTGATCCAGCAGTCCCAGGCCCAGGTTATAAGAAGTTTTACCTGTGGTAAGCCCGAATGAAAGATTGTGCTGCTGCGTAGGGGCCCATTCTTTTATCATATAATCGTAAGGGTCGTATGTGCGCACACCCATTTTCTGATTAGAGCCCTGCACAAACCAATCTCTTCCAAAAACCGTGGGATCATCTTTTCCTATTGTACTACCATAATTATCATCCCATGCAACTGCCTTGTCGTAGCTTGCCCTGTCTACGTAATAGAAAGCGCCTGTTGGCGTAAAAGTTCCTACCCGTTCTGCAGCGTCAACAGTATATTTCAATCCGTTTACACGCGCCATTTCCAGGTCTTTCCATACATTTTGCCAGGAAAAGTTATTTGTATAGCTCACCTGGGGTTTGCCGCCTGCAGCACCTTTTTTTGTAGTAATCAATATTACCCCGAAAGATGCTTTTGAACCATAAATAGAAGCTGCTGCCGCGTCTTTTAAAATGGTTATATTGGCAATATCATTAGGGTTTACCAGTTGTATGCTGGGTATTTCAACGTTGTCGAGCAATATTAGCGGAGAAGAGCCGCCCTGGAAAGAACCCATCTGGCCACGGATCTTGATAATAGGATCAGAGCCTATTTCACCGCTGGGAACTGTAACGCTTAATCCCGCTGCCCCGCCCTGCATAGCTCTGCCTACATCTGCTACGGGCCTGTTCTGTACAGATTTCTGTACATCAATAGTGGCAACTGCGCCGGTAAGGTTTCCCCTTTTTTGCGTGCCATATCCTACCACTACTACATCATCCAGTACATTATCTGCATTTTCCAGCTCAACACCGAGCGTATTGCCACTGGCGGATACTGTAAGAAAAGCGGTTTTAAAGCCTACGAAGGAAAAACTTAATCTTTGTCCGGCTTGTGCAGCAATGCGGAAGTTCCCGTTTTCATCGGTGATCGTATTGCTGTTGCTAGCAATATTGGTTACGGAAACGCCGGGGAGTGGCTCTTTTTCATTTTTAGATACAACGCGGCCGGTTATGGTCTTTTCCTGTGCCTGCAGCAACAGGTGGCAAAGTAAAATGCCGGTTAGGAGTAAAAAGCGCTGAATTTTGATCATAGCAATCGTTTTGGTTTAAAAATTAAGAAGCTCTACCTGCTATTTGTTATTCAACTGGTTTTCCAACCAGTATATTCCAGTATATTTTTAAAAGTCAATAATGGCAATTTTTGTTCGGGTACGGAGGATAAATAAACTATTGTTTCTTCTATGAACTAAAGCCCGGTTGTAAACCATCTTTCCGGGAACAGGCGGGCTTATAGAGCATAGCTATTGAATGAACAAGATAAAAATAAAATTGCAATAAAACGCAAAAAATAGAAAATAAATGCAAATTTTTATTTTAAAGCTGCAAAAAAATGCTTTTCAGCGTTGTTTCCTGTTTTCTATGGCTTTTCTTACATTTTTATTTTTTGAAATAAGCTGTTTTGCTGTTTTATGATCAACGTTCAGTTCTTTCATTACAATATTTACCCCTCTGGCTATGAGTTTATTATTACTGAGTTTCATGTCCACCATTTTATTGCCTTTTACCCTGCCTAATTGAATCATTATAGCTGTGGAGATCATATTGAGCACAAGCTTTTGAGCAGTTCCAGCCTTCATGCGGGTACTGCCTGTTACAAATTCCGGACCGGCAACAACCTCAACAGGATATTGCGCTGCCATTCCCAGCGGGGTGTTCAGGTTGCAGGTAATGCAACCTGTAAGCAATCCCAGCTTGCGTGCGCCTTCTACTCCGCCAATTACATAAGGTGTGGTGCCTGAGGCGGCAATGCCTATTACCGTATCTAATTTATCAATGGCGTATGCCTGCAGGTCGTCAAGCCCCTTCTGCCGGTTATCTTCGGCAAACTCTACCGCTTTTCTTATGGCGCCATCACCGCCGGCCATAATGCCAATAACCCAGTCTTCGGGAACGCCAAACGTTGGCGGACATTCAGATGCATCCAAAATACCCAGTCGGCCGCTGGTACCAGCGCCAATGTAAAAAAGACGTCCTCCCTTTTTCATCCTTTTTACAATAGCAGTTACCAGTGCTTCTATCTGAGCCATTGCTTTTGCTACTGCCAGGGGAACAGTCTGGTCCTCGCTGTTTATGCCCTCCAGTATTTCCTTTACCGACATCTTTTCTAATCCGTCGAAGCGTGAGGGCATTTCAGTTGTAAGCATCCTGTAATATGATTTAGATTGACATACCTTATTCTCTTATAAAATTGCACAAAGCTGCACAATACAAGTGTTAAACTATATAAAAATGGCAAATAATCAAAAAATAATGCAATAAAACGTAAATATTTACTTTAAAAAACGCATTCCAGCAGGTATAGCCGGTGGTTTTAGCCCGGTTTGCCATATCCTTTCAACAGCGTACCTTTGCTGCATACAATAATCAGTTATGAAATTCGGCGTAGTTGTTTTTCCCGGCTCCAATTGCGACAGCGATATGATTTATGCGCTGCGGGAAGATCTCGGTTATGAAGTAACAGAGCTTTGGCATAAAGATGAAGACCTGTCTGCTTTTGACACAACAGATTGTATTGTTTTACCCGGGGGCTTCTCTTTCGGGGATTATTTGCGATGCGGCGCCATTGCACGGTTCAGTCCTATGATGCAAAGCGTAATTGCTTTTGCTCAAAAAGGCGGAAAGGTATTAGGCGTTTGTAACGGCTTTCAAATATTATGCGAAGCCGGTTTATTGCCCGGCGTTTTATTGCGTAATGAAAACATGAAATTCGTTTGCAAAAATGTATACATAAAAGGAGAAGACGGGGTTCCGTTAAAAATTCCGTTGGCGCACGGAGAAGGCAGGTATTATGCAGATGAAAAAACGCTGGACCTGCTGGAAAGCAATAACCAGGTTATTTACAGGTATTGCAATGCATCGGGCGAAATAACCGCTTCTGCCAATCCAAACGGCAGCCTGCGTCATATAGCAGGCATTACCAATGCTGCCCGTAATGTTTTTGGAATGATGCCGCATCCTGAAAGGGCATGCAATGTGGCGCTTGGCAATACCGACGGTAGAAAAGTGCTGCGGGATTTATTGTTGGCCGAAAGCGCTGTTCCGGCTGGTTAATCTTTTGGGAAATATTTAAGTCTATTTATATGAGATTTGCAGCGTATCCGCGTTTTAAATCTTTTCATATTATGCGAAAAATTATACTGTTTATAGCCGTTTTGTTTTCCGTAAATACGCTTTTCGCGCAAAGCGGATCTGCCAAGATGGTGAACTGGATCTTTGCTTCTAAAAAGATAGCAGATGATACCTATGAAATCCGTTTTACGGCCGACATCAACGGCAGGTATCATATGTATGCACAGGATGTTGGTGTAGAAGGGCCGGTACCTACTTTATTCACGTTTACGCGCAATCCGCTTATTAGTATCAATGGTAAGGTTAAGGAAATGGGTAAAATGATCAAAAAGCACGAAGAAGTATGGGGCGGCGATGTGAACTACTATGAAAATAAAGTAGAGTTTGTGCAGGTGGTGAAATTAAAAAAGAAGATTAAAACCCATGTGGGCGGAACCGTGGAATTTATGGTATGTGATGATAAGGAGTGTTTACCGCCTGCAGAAGTTCCGTTTAAAGTAAATATCGGCGGGTAAAGCTGCTAAAAAATATTCAGGGTAAAGGGTCAGGAAATAAAAAAGGGGTTGTATAAAATATACAGCCCCCTTTTTATTTGAGTAGATGTGTTATAAGGCAATTTGTTTTTCCTGCATCATTTTCCGCAGGTTAATTAAACCATAGCGCATACGGCCCAGAGCGGTATTGATACTGCAATCGGTTAACGTAGCAATTTCTTTGAAACTTAATTCGGCGTAATGTCTTAAAATGATCACTTCACGCTGGTCTTCAGGAAGGCGGTCAAGCATTTCGCGAACACGGCCATGACTTTGACGCTGCATCATGAGGCGGTCAACACCATCTTCCGAAAAATTGATCACTTCAAAAATGTCGCGGTCATCGCCGGTTTTAATAGCGGGGGTACGCTTAACCTTGCGAAAATGATCTACACAAAGATTGTGGGCAATACGCATAGCCCAGGGCAGGAACTTTCCTTCTTCCGTGTAACGGCCACTACGGATGGTGTCAATAACCCTGATAAAAACATCCTGGAAAATGTCTTCGGCCAGGTACTTGTCCTTAACAAGAAGAAAAATGGAAGTGTAAATCTTGTCCTTGTGGCGGACGATAAGATTTTCAAGTGCGGACGCGTCACCACTCATAAAGAGGTGAATCAATTGCTGGTCAGGCAAATTGGTTAGGGATTTCATAAACTTCTACGGTTTTTAATGGTTGGGATTTTGATATCCCCAATAGCATAACAAGAGAAGTAGAAGTTAATACCAAATAGGCGGTAATGTTTTAAATTCTAGTTTCTTTCGTACGATATTGGGACTGCTAAAGTATTGCTTTTTTTCATATAACCAAATTTTCGTTAAATAAATTTCGATTAACATTTGAAAATCTTCGATAAACAGCAAAATATTAAATACTCCGCCTTGGAAACAATAATACCATTTCTCAAGCGCAGTTTATTTATTGACACATTGTTTAAGCTAAACAATTTAGTATTAATTTTACAGCACTTTTATGATAGCTACATCAGGAAAAAAGAAAAAGCCACTGGTACAGCGCAGTAATAATAATATTTTAATTAAAGGCGCAAGAGTACATAATTTAAAAAACATAACGGTTGAGATCCCCCGTAATAAGCTGGTGGTAGTAACAGGTGTTTCCGGATCCGGTAAATCGTCGCTTACTATTGATACCCTGTTTGCGGAAGGGCAGCGCCGCTATGCAGAAAGCCTCAGCGCATACGCCCGCCAGTTTTTGAACAGGATGAATAAGCCGGATGTGGACTTTATTAAGGGCTTGTGTCCTGCCATAGCCATCGAACAAAAAGTAGTTACCCGTACACCGCGCTCCACCGTGGGCAGTATGACAGAGATATATGATTACCTGCGCCTGCTGTTTGCCCGTATTGGTAAAACCATTTCACCGGTAAGCGGGGAGGAAGTGAGGAAAGATGACGTGAAGGATGTGGTGGAAGCCATTAACACACATAATACCGGCGATAAGATACTAATACTTGCCCCGTTCAGGCTGCAGGGTAAAAGAGATACCAGGGAAGAATTGAATATACTGCTGCAAAAAGGATTTTCGAGATTATATGTTATCCCGGGATCTTCCGGAGGCGAAATATTGCGTATTGAGGATACGCTTGAACAAAAGGATACAGAGTTAAAAAAGCGGTTTATCAAAAACTCTTCCGCAGACCGTATGTACATTTTGATTGACCGCATAGTGGTAAAGCCCTTTGATGAAGACGATATGCATCGTTTGGCCGACTCCGTTGGCACTGCTTTTTTTGAAGGAGAAGGAGAAATGATGCTTGAAGTGAATGGTGCAAAACAGCTGCCCTATTCTAACAGGTTTGAAAAGGACGGCATTACATTCGAAGAGCCTGTGCCCAATCTTTTTTCGTTTAATAATCCTTACGGCGCATGCCCCGTATGCGAAGGCTTTTCGCAGGTGCTGGGTATTGATGCGGGACTGGTAATACCCGACCCGCGGTTAAGCCTGTACGAAGGCGCTGTGGCGCCGTGGAAAGGCGAGAAGCTCAGCCGCTGGAAAGATCAGTTCATACGGGGCGCCAAATATTTTAACTTTCCCGTACATAAGCCTGTTATTGATCTTACCCCGCAGCAATATGATGAGCTATGGAATGGTAATGCCCATGCAAAAGGCATTAACGACTTCTTCAAAGAAGTAGAGCAGAACTTATATAAGGTACAATACCGGGTATTGCTATCCCGCTACCGCGGAAGAACCACCTGCCCGGAATGTAAGGGTTACCGGTTGCGGAAAGAAGCCTTATATGTAAAGGTTGATGGAAAACACATTGGAGAATTGTGCGAACTGCAGGTAAAAGACCTGAAACAATGGTTTGATGCACTGCGGCTCAGTGATTATGACCGGCAGGTTGCAAAGCGCGTGCTTATTGAAATTGAGCAACGTTTGCAGGTGTTGCTCGACGTAGGACTGGGTTACCTGAGCCTGAACCGCCTGGCCAACAGCATTAGCGGCGGAGAAAGCCAGCGCATTCAGCTCACCAGGAGCCTGGGCAGCAACCTCACCAGCTCTTTGTATATACTTGATGAGCCTTCTATTGGATTGCATTCGAGAGATACGGCACGGCTGATAAAAGTATTAAAAGAATTAAGGGACCTGGGTAATACCGTGGTGGTGGTGGAGCATGACGAGATGATGATGCGCGAAGCAGATCACATCATTGATATGGGCCCCCTGGCCAGTCATCTGGGTGGTGAAGTGATCGCGGAAGGCGATTATGACGCTATCATCCGTAACAAAGAAAGTCTTACCGGGAAATACCTCAAAGGCGAACTAAAAATTGAATCCCCCGCAACGGTTCGCAAATGGAAACGGTCGGTAACAGTGGAAGGCGCCCGCCAGCATAACCTGAAGAACATTACTGTTGAATTTCCATTGAATGTTTTATGCGTGGTAAGCGGCGTAAGCGGTAGCGGAAAAACCACCTTAGTAAAACAAATTGTATATCCCGCTTTAAAAAAAATAAAAGGGGAGTTCACAGAAAAAGTGGGTTTGCATAAGGTCATTACCGGCGATGTGGATCATATTACGCAGGTAGAGCTGGTAGACCAGAATCCTATTGGAAAATCATCTCGCAGTAACCCGGTAACCTATATTAAGGCCTACGATGAGATAAGGGATCTGTACGCCAAACAACCGCTGAGTAAAATAAACGGCTTTCAGCCAAAACATTTTTCTTTTAACGTGGAAGGCGGCCGCTGTGATGCCTGCAAAGGAGAAGGCGAACAGGTGGTTGAAATGCAGTTTTTGGCCGATGTGCATCTTACCTGTGAAGTTTGCAACGGGAAAAGGTTTAAAGAAGAAGTACTGGCGGTGACCTATAAAGAGAAAAATATTTTTGATGTATTGGAAATGAGCGTAGATGAAGCCCTTCAGTTTTTTAAGGAGCAGAAAGACATTATTACAAAATTAAAACCGCTTGCCGATGTGGGGCTGGGATATGTAAAGCTCGGACAATCGAGCGATACGCTTTCCGGCGGTGAAGCGCAGCGCGTAAAGTTGGCTTCCTTTCTGGGAAAAGGCAGATCGCAGGGGCATATCCTGTTCATTTTTGATGAACCTACCACGGGCCTGCATTTTCACGATATCAACAAATTGCTTAGTTCCTTTCGTGCATTAATAGAGCAGGGACATTCTATATGGGTGATCGAACACAATACCGATGTAATAAGAAACGCCGATTGGGTAATTGATCTCGGTCCGGAAGCGGGCGATGCCGGTGGCAGCCTTGTTTTTGCAGGCACACCGGCTGATCTGACAAAAGTAAAGGAAAGCTATACTGCAAAGTTTTTATAACAAAGCCGCTGTGCACAAAGCCGCTGTGCGAAGTCTCCGGACTTCGCACAGCTATGTTCCACCCAGGCTTAAACAAAACCGGTTTTTGCTTAAGCAGGCTTTTGCGGGACTTAGTCCCGTAAGAACATAAATGATACAAAGTCTGCAGACGTTGTATAGCCGCAATAACGTATAACCGCAATAACAGCATTTTATTACCTTCGCATCCAAATGACAGAAAAGATAATTATTCTTGACTTCGGTTCCCAGTATACCCAGCTTATAGCGCGGGCTGTACGTGAAGCCAGCGTGTATTGTGAAATTACTCCCTTTAATAAGCCCATCAGCTATACACCCGGATTAAAGGCCGTTATTTTATCAGGCTCTCCTTTTTCGGTAAACGACAGCAACGCGCCTTTAGTGGATATTGAAGCCATCAGTAAAAAAGTGCCGGTACTTGGCATTTGCTATGGTGCGCAGCTTACCGCCAAAACATTTGGTGGTAAAGTTGAAAAGTCGGAAAAAAGGGAATACGGCCGGGCCCTGTTAAAAGTTACACAGGAGGATGTGCTGTGGACGGATGTGCCTGTAGCATCGCAGGTATGGATGAGCCATGGCGATTCCATATTAGAAACCCCTGCCGGCTTTGAGCTGCTGGGAACAACAGATACTATACCTGTAGCCGCTTTCAAAAAAAATGGCAGTGATGCTCATATTATTTACGGGCTGCAATTTCATCCCGAAGTATATCATTCCACCTATGGCAAACAACTGATCCGGAATTTTCTGGTGGAAATATGCGGGTGCACCCAGGACTGGACGCCGGCGCATTTTGTAAGCGATACCATAGAAAACCTGAAAAAGCAGATCGGTAACCGCAGGGTAATTATGGCATTGAGCGGGGGCGTTGACTCAACAGTTGCCGCCACATTGATACATCAGGCCATTGGCGACAGGCTGTTTGGCATTTTTGTAGACAACGGTGTATTAAGAAAAGACGAGTTTGAACAGGTTTTGAAAACCTATAACGAAATTGGGCTGAATGTCAGAGGTGTGGATGCCCGTGACCGTTTTTACAGCAATCTGGCCGGCAAAACAAATCCTGAAGAAAAAAGGAAGATCATAGGCAAAACTTTTATTGAAATATTTGACGAAGAAGCGCATCAAATTGAAAATATAGGATTACTGGGTCAGGGCACTATATATCCTGATGTTATTGAAAGCGTATCGGTGCATGGACCGTCTGTTACCATTAAGTCGCACCACAATGTAGGAGGACTGCCCGAAAAAATGCATCTTGAGTTGGTAGAGCCGCTGCGTTACCTTTTCAAAGATGAAGTAAGAAAAGTTGGGCTCGAACTGGGGCTTCCCCTGGCCATGCTCTTCCGTCACCCCTTCCCCGGCCCCGGGTTGGCCATTCGCATACTGGGAGATATAACGCAGGAAAAAGTACGTTTGCTGCAGGAAGCCGACGCGTTATATGTTAAAGCTTTGCGATCTTTTGATTTGTATGATAAGGTATGGCAGGCGGGGGCTATTTTGCTTCCGGTAAAAAGCGTGGGTGTTATGGGTGATGAAAGAACCTATGAGTATACCGTTGCATTAAGAGCGGTTACTTCTGTAGATGGTATGACGGCAGACTGGGCGCATCTGCCTTATGAATTTCTTGCACATATCTCAAATGAAATTATAAATAATGTAAGAGGCATCAACCGGGTAGTGTACGATATCAGCAGCAAACCGCCTGCAACTATAGAGTGGGAATGATACGTCTTATGGTAAAGGTATACGCATGACTAAAGCCGGATTTATTTTTTTGAATATTTTACTGTGCCTGGCAAACCGTATGGCCGCCCAGGATAGCGCAACAATGCATCCTGTAATAAAAGTGCCCCGCATTGCTGTTTTCGCACCGCTGTATCTTGATTCGGCTTTTAATGCAGCAGGTAACTACAGGTTGGGGAAAACCATTCCACGCTATATGAGCACGGGCCTGGACTTTTACCAGGGAACGGCTTTCGCATTAGATTCATTAGATAAAGAAGGCTTGCAATTACAGGTTCAGGTGTACGATACCAAAAGTAAAACCTCTGTTTATAAGCTTGCAGACAGCGGCGTGCTGGATAGCGTTGATCTTTTGATTGGCGCCGTTAGTGGCAGCGAATACCTCGATCTTGCCACTGTGGCTAAGGAAAAACAAATCCCTTTTGTTTCCGCAACCTACCCCAATGACGGCGGCATCAGCGGAAACCCGTATGTGATTATCGTAAACTCCAGGCTAAATACGCATTTACAGGCGCTGTATAATTATGTTTTGCGTAATCACGGCACTAACAATATTATCATGTTCCGCAGGAAGAATGCGGCCGACGACAGGGTAACGGGAGTGTTTAAATCACTTAACGCATCTTCTTCCGGCCCTGTATTGAATATCCGCGAGGTTACATTGAATACAGGGGTTACTACCGAAAATATAGCAGCCGCATTAGATAAAGAAAGGGAAAACGTTATTATTTGCGGCAGCCTCGATGAAAGCTTCAGTAAAATGCTCATCTCATCCGTTTCCCCGCTGTCCGCCACTTATAAAATTACGCTGGTGGGTATGCCTACCTGGGAAGGATTTCGCGAACTGGGCGTTCCCGAGTTGAAAACTGTTTCCGTCATTTATTCTTCGGCCTTTTTTGATCCGGGACAAACAGATGCATGGGTAGCCCATTTTTCACAGCAGTACGCACAGGCTACCTACACCTACCCTTCGGAAATGGCATTCCGTGGTTATGAAGTGATGTACCTGTTTGCGCATTTACTTGATCAATACCAGGATAGCCGTTTACAGGATAACCTTTCCGATACGAACTACCGGGTACTTACCGGTTTTGATTTTAAGCCTATCCACCTGGGCAGGAATAGTACAACGCCTGATTATTATGAAAACAAGCGCATCTATATATTAATGCGGCTCAACGGTACGGTGTCGAAAGTAAACTAACTGCGCATATTTGACAATGGCTGTTTCTGAGCATATACGCGTTTAAAATACAATGACTATATTGAATACCATACGTTTTATTACTTCAGCAGTTATTTTTCTTTTTTTTAGCAATAGCATTGGTGCGCAATCCCGTGGGGAGTGGACTGCCGTTTTCAAAGATATAAATGATGAAGTGCTGCAACATTCCACCGCCTATACTAACCTGCAAACGGTTACCCAAAATATCGGGCACCGGCTTACCGGCTCTGCCCAGGGGAACAGGGCCGAAACCTATGCTTACGAACTTTTAAAATCGTATGGATTAGCTGTGCAATATGCTCCCTTTGAAGCGGAAAGCTGGAGCAGGGGTACGCTGTCTGTTATCATCAATAATAAAAACTACAAGGCAGTTTCGCTGGCACATTCTCCTGTAGAAGCAGCTATTTCAGGCAGCATAGCCGATATGGGTAATGGGTTGGAGGAAGATTACCTCAATCATCCCGGCGCAGCGAAAGATAAAATTGTTTTGGTTTCACTGGGTATACTGCCGGGATCAGCAGGCGGGTTACGAAATTTGCACCGGTCGGAAAAAACAGCTTTGGCTATCCGCTATGGGGCCAAAGGGATCATTTTCTTTAATTCCGCGCCGGGGAATATTTTACTTACGGGCACCGCATCAGTAACCGGTAAGCTAATCAGCATCCCGGCGATTTGCATAAGCAATGAAGATGGCATGCAATTAAAAAAGCAACTGCAGGCAACACCTGTCACTGCCAGCATTGCAATGACCAATTTTGCAGGTAAAATAAAAGCCCGGAATATAATTGCCACGATCAGGGGTAAAGTAAACCCCGCTGAAAAAATTGTGATCGGCGGGCACCTGGATAGCTGGGACCTGGCTACAGGCGCTATTGACAATGGTATTGGCGCCTTTTCGGTAATAGATATTGCCCGTACTTTTAAAGCATTGAACCTGCAACCCGAACGTACAGTAGAATTTGTTTTGTTTATGGGAGAAGAGCAGGGACTGCTCGGTTCAAAAGCGTATGTAAAAAATGTACTGCAGGAAGGCGCCGCGGAACAGATCAAATATATGCTCAACCTCGACATGTCGAATAATCCCAAAGGATATTCAGCCACTACCAGCGAGGATGAACCGCTTTTCCGGGCCATCGGCAGCATAGCAAAAACCATTGACACTTCGTTTTCCAATACATTCCGGTCAGGCTTCGGCCTGCACAGCGACCATCAACCTTTTATGCTCCGGGGAATTCCTGCCGGCAGTGTAGCGGGTAGCCTCAGCCGGGAGGCCCTGAACTGCTATCATGCCGATTGTGATGTTTTTGACCTCGTGAATGAGCAGGAAATGAAAAATACCATACGTTTCAGCGCCATGTTGCTGTATGGACTGGCAGACGCACCTGCGTTAAAGGCCAAACGTTTAACAGACGAAGAGTTAAAAGAGGCATTATTGAAAAGCAACCTTAAAGATGCTTTACAGATCTCAGGCGAATGGCGGTGGAAAGATTAAATAAAAAAGAGGCTGTCTCAAAAGAGCCGGTATAGAAGATATGCCACTAAGACGCAAAGTCCTGATCTGCCCATTTTATTTTCTTCGTGCCTCTACCTATCACAGGCAGGTTAACGACTTCGTGGCAAAATATTACTTTTGAGACAACCCCTTCGTTACTATTTTAACGTGAATTTTGGATGTTCGGAAACGAAAATCAGTTTGTAATTGTTCTTTTTCTGAATATTTACCACATAGAAGCATAGACGTACATAGTTGTTAATATACCCTCTGTTTTCCTATGACCCTATTGTACCTATGTGTTGAAGATAACAAACACAGGAAACACCTCCTGGCACACAAAGAAAAACCCATATCGTGTTTTAATGTCAATGAAATCTATGTTCCGGTGTTTCTCCTGTGTGATTCAATAAGATCCAGAGCTTACGTTATTTTAAATTGTCATACCTGAATATCGGATCAACCCTGCTGCCGGCTTTTAATTCCATAACAGGATTCAGCAATCCGTCTTTCAATCCGTATACCCATCCGTGAAGATCAGGGGCCTCCTGTTCTTTCCACGCGTTTTGAATGATGGTTGTTTCCGATAACCTTACTACCTGTTCCATTACATTGAGCTCCGCCAGCCTGTCGCTCCTGGCATCCATGTCTTCAATAGCATCTAACGCCTCCCTGTTGTGGCGGTACACATCCTTAAGACCGCGGAGCCACATATTTAATAATGCTTTGTAATCGTTATTAGTGATAGCCGCTTTAACCCCGCCGCAACCATAATGGCCACAAACCACTATATGTTTTACTTTTAAAAAATTCACCGCGTAATCCAGCACGCTCAGCAGGTTGATATCCGTATGAATAACCATGTTGGCAATATTGCGATGTACAAATATCTCGCCTGGCTGGGTGCCTGTAATTTCATTGGCAGGCACCCGGCTGTCGCTGCAGCCTATCCATAAAAATTCCGGCGTTTGCACTTCAGACAACCTTTGGAAATAATCAGGATCCATTGCTATTTTCTCGCTTGCCCACGCTTTATTTTCGAGTAATAATTTTTCGTGCGATTTCACTGTAGTTTTTTTTAAGGTTAATAATGTAAAAGGATTGCCCGGCATATTGTTATACTGTTATTGCCGTTCTTTTGTTTTGGGGCTGGTTCAAAAGTTCAGCATCAAACCCATAATCTTTAACAGCATTGGTTTTAAATTCCACCTTAATATTTTTTTTATGCGACTCCCGGGTGAAATTGTCTATCATTTCTACAATATCCCTGTCAATAAAATCGGCACGGGTTGCATCAATTAATACGCTTGAATGTTCAGGAACAGCATCCAGCCTGCTTTTTATACCTCTCTTATTTAAAATGGAGACATCTTTCCGCAAGCGGATAAGATAATTATTATTATCGTTTACAATAAATACTGCTGTTTTAAAATTGCTGCGGGCAGAGAAAAACAACCCTATGGCTAAGCCTGCGAGCACACCCACGAGCAGGTCGGTAAATAAAATAATAGTAATAGTAGCCACAAATGGTAAAAACTGGTCCCAACCTTTACGATAGAAAGATTTGAAGAGGGATGGTCCGGCCAATTTATAACCCGTGTAAATAAGAATAGCTGCCAGTGCCGGCAAAGGGATGAGGCCTAATATCCTTGGTATAAAAGCCACGCTGAGCAAAATAAAAAACCCATGATAGATAGCAGACATTTTTGTTTTGGCGCCGGCATATACATTAGCCGAAGAACGAACAATAACGCTGGTTAACGGTAAACCGCCTATCAGTCCGGATACGATATTACCCACGCCCTGTGCCTTTAATTCCCTGTTGGCAGGCGTTATTCTTTTTTGTGGATCAAGATTGTCTGTAGCTTCTATACCCAGCAACGTTTCAAGACTGGCTATCAAAGCCAGCGTAACTCCGGAGATCCATACCTGCTTGTTGGATATATTACCCCAGTCGGGGAAAGTAAAAAAAGAGAAAAACTCCTTCGCCGAAGCAGCAACAGGAATATTAACCATTTGTTCCTGCCCGAGAGTATACGCCACGCTTTGCCACTTTATAAACTCATTAATACCTACGCCCAGCAATACTACCAGCAATGGAGCGGGAATCAGCTTCATCCAGCCGCCTTTTTTTGCTACCAGTGTGCCCCACAAAAACTGGAACGCCAGGCAAACTACGCCAATGAATATGGCCACGGGTGTTATAGCATTCAGCGAATGCCAGATTCCCGTAAAGGTATTTTCACCGTTAGGCTGTAAAAAAGCCTGATCGCCTTCAAAATCCCGGTTGTATCCGATAAGATGCGGTATCTGCTTCAGAATTAGAATAATTCCGATAGCCGCCAGCATACCTTTTATCACGCTTTTAGGAATATAATCTCCTATAACGCCGGATTTGGCATACCCCAATATTAATTGAAAAACACCGCAAATAACTACCGACAGCAGAAATGCTTCAAATGAAGGAAGCATCACAATGGCTCCGGCCACAATAGCTGTAAGTCCGGCTGCAGGACCACTCACACTTAACTGCGAACCGCTGAGCGTACCTATAATAATGCCGCCAACTATACCCGCAATAATGCCACTGAATAGTGGGGCATTGGAGCCTAAGGCAATTCCGAGGCAAAGCGGCAAGGCCACTAAAAACACTACGATGGAAGCACCAAAATCACCCGGAATGCTTCTTACATATCTTGTAAAATGATCTTTCATAATTTATAACAATTAAATAACAGAAATCGGAGCAGGGTTTTCCCCGCTCTGCAACAAATAGTTTTGTTTTAAGTGCAGGTATCCCACCTGCACAACATGAGTTGGCGCCGGGTTAAGCCCGGGATTAATACAACAAAATAAAACCAGCGTGCTTATCATTTAATGGCTTGCATTATACAATAATGCGGCAGTTAAAGACAAGCTGTAATGGTTATAGAATGGTAGAAATGAAATAAGGAGATTATGCTTCCGGAGGAGGGGAGATCAGTTCTCCGTAATAAGCGATATATATAACCGAACCAGCGTGGTTGCTGTGTTCAAGACCGGGCGTATTGAATTCAGAAAGCGTTAATGCTTCATGTAAATATTCTGAAAAAGTATTCGAACTGCATTTTTCTTCATTGAGGCCGGAAAATGGATTTGTATTTTCTTCTGCTGTTTGATTAACAACGCCGGATGATTTGCTGTTTAGCTGTTGCTGAAAGTCCAGGATAAGCGGAGCACTCACGGTAAGCCACAATAGCGTAAAGATCATAAGAACCGCCGATATATGATGCTTTATCTTATATGTTTTGTTTGCTGGCATGTACCCGTCAAAGATAATTGAAATGATTAAAACTATACTAATATTTAAAAAATGTTAACGGTTTGGTATCATAGTGTGGTATAAATCTGTTTTGTTTTAGGAGAGCCGTTTTATTGCAGGGATAGTTAGCCCTGGTGGGATGGTTTGAAGTGTCGGAAAATCAGCTTTTTCCTGTAGGTTTGCGCTTAAACTGTAGATAGTGAAATTCAAATCTGTTATTTTTCTCACATTAGCAATACTTATTATTGATCAGGGTTTTAAGATTTGGATAAAAACCAATTTTTACCTCGGTGAGGAGAAACTCATTCTCGGTTCATGGTTCCGGCTCCATTTTATTGAAAACGAAGGCATGGCTTATGGCTGGAAACTGGGGGGAGAATGGGGCAAGATTATTCTTACTTTATTCAGACTTTTTGCCGTGGTATTCGGTACTTATTATATCCGGCATATCATTAAAGAAGGCTATCACAAGGGTTTTATCATTTGCGCAACCTTAATTTATGCCGGCGCCATTGGCAACCTGATAGACAGCATGTTTTACGGACTGATATTTGAGAACAGCGGGGATATATTTAATCCGTATGTATCGGCAATTTTTCCTGAAAAAGGCTATGCCGGCTTCTTACATGGACGGGTAGTAGACATGTTATATTTTCCCATTATTACCGATGCGCATTTCCCGCAATGGGTGCCTTTTTGGGGAGGAGAAGACTTTGAGTTCTTCAGACCCGTTTTTAATATTGCCGATGCTTCCATTTCCATTGGCGTTATAACGATCCTGTTATTTCAGAAACGCTTTTTTGAGCAGAAAAAGAAGGAGCAGCACCCAACGGTAGAGACCAACACTACCGTAAATGATGAAGTGCAGGTATCGTAAATACCTGTACGCTGAATAATTGATATGCGGATACTCCAATTAGTATGCTCCATTGTGGTGCTTTGCGCTCTTTTTACATCCTGCAAAAAAGAGTTTAGTCACGAAAATGCAACCGGCGGCCCTCCCCCCCTGGGTAATGATTGTTCTATTGTTACGGTTACACCCTACGATTCGGCTTCAGGCCGGGGATACGGTTCCTTTCATATTACCACCGGTGTTAATAACCTTGCCCATAAAACAGAATGGTATGACAGCACTTCCGGAACAGTAAGCTATCATGCAGATTTTACCTATAGCAATGACACCATGAGGGTTAATAAAAACGAATTTTTTGTACTGGATGGTTCCGGGCGGGTAAAGGAGTTTCATACCCTGGAAAACCCGCTGGATACAAGCTCTGAACGCTATAAGTATACGTATGCATACGATGCAGACGGACAGTTGCACAGCAAGCAATGGTTTCTGCCCGCATACAGTCCTGACGTTCCATTTTTTACATACAAATATGACTGGATAAATGGCAACCTTGTTGGGTTGGAAGTAAATGAGGCTACCGGCGACAAAAGATTGGCATTAAGCGCGGAGCTCAGCTATAATGATGCTAAAACGGTGAAAAATTTTTTATACTTTTTTCCCGATGCGCATGAACTGGCACTTTACATATTTTCAGTAAATATGGGGAAGAAGTCAAAAAATCTCCTGGAAAAAATCGCAGTTAAGATATATGATGCCGATGGCAATGAAATACAGGCCTACAATACGGAATATAAAAATTATAAATTTTCTTCTGACGATTATGTTACTGAATTATATGCTTCGGGCGATATTGTAGACGGCTTACCTTTAGTAGACGGACTCACAAAGTTTGAATATCAATGTAAATAATAAGGATTACCGGATTGTACTTTTACAAAAAAACCCTCCTGAACAGGAGGGCTTTTTTGTTACAAAGTTGCCGCCAGGTTGTGAAATCAATCGGCAGGCTTTGTTATGGGTATGGATTAAGCGGCCGTGGAATTAGCACAGCCATAGGGTACAATTAAGGCGCA
Source organism: Agriterribacter sp. (assembly GCF_035445465.1). Taxonomy (NCBI): domain Bacteria; kingdom Pseudomonadati; phylum Bacteroidota; class Chitinophagia; order Chitinophagales; family Chitinophagaceae; genus Agriterribacter; species Agriterribacter sp. The sequence goes on along the minus strand of NZ_DAOMQT010000002.1, from coordinate 179,687 downwards.
GGTTTTACAAAATCCTGCAGGTGATGATGGGTTAGGGAATAAGAATATAAATCCGTTTGTGATTGTCATACCTGAGATACTTAAACGGAGCACAGATCAAAATATTTTTGCTGTTTTTTTCTTGCATTTTAATAAAAAAAATTCAGCCTGGTTAAATGCTTCATTATGTTAATCTTGCAGGTAATTTCTACTGCCGGCGGCAGAGTTTATCAAATGGTAATTTAATTTTTCTGTTGAATTACCGCTTCAAATACAATAACGGCATACCATGCAATTATAATTTGCATGTATTATTTCCGGGTGTAAATACTAATCTTATCTAATGTCCGTTTTAGAAATACTAACTGTTTCAAAAAATATTTAGCACCGTCTTTTTTCTCATGTTGTAGTTGGTTTAAGCAAAAGGCATCTCCCGTGTGGTGAGATGCCTTCTTGCTATAGCGGAAAGCTATCAGCTTTCAGCAAAACTTGTAACCTGCGCCATGTAACTGCTATAGCTTCACAATCCATTCCAAACTTCTGCCTATCCCTGGTTGATTTCCCCCACCATGTTAGCGGGTTGTACCCATTCATCAAATTGTTCGGGTGTAACATACCCCAGCTTAACCGCCATGGCTTTTAAGGTAGTGCCTTCCTTATGCGCTTTTTGAGCAATTTCGGCGGCTTTATAATAACCGATTTTTGTGTTTAATGCCGTTACCAGCATCAGGGAATTGTTTACATGCGCTTTTATATTCGCTTCAATGGGTTCAATGCCTGTGGCGCACCGGTCATTAAAGCTTACACATCCGTCGCCGATCAGCCTGGCGCTGTGTAAAAAATTATAGATCATAACCGGCTTAAAAACATTTAATTCAAAATGCCCCGTTGCTCCGCCAATATTAATGGCCACATCATTGCCCATTACCTGTGCCGCTATCATGGTTAAAGCTTCGCATTGGGTAGGGTTAACCTTACCGGGCATAATGGAGGAACCCGGCTCATTATCGGGGATGAAAATTTCGCCTATCCCGCTCCGTGGCCCTGAAGAAAGCATACGGATATCATTCGCTATTTTCATCAGGCTCACCGCAATTGTTTTTAAAGCGCCGTGCGATTCTACGATTGCGTCATGCGCGGCCAATGCTTCAAACTTATTTTCCGCAGTTATAAAAGGCAGTCCGGTTAAAGCCGCAATATGTTGGGCTACGTTTCCGGCATAGTCTTTTGGCGTATTGATCCCTGTACCCACTGCGGTACCGCCCAGGGCAAGTTCACTTAAATGAGGTAAGGTGTTTTTAATGGCTTTTAGCCCATGATCTAATTGCGACACATAACCGCTGAACTCCTGTCCAAGGGTTAATGGGGTGGCATCCATAAAATGTGTGCGTCCTATTTTTACCACCTGCATAAACGCTTTGCTTTTAGCTGCCAGCGTATCTCTCAGCTTTTGTATTCCCGGAATGGTAAGCTCTGCAAGGATCTTATATGCTGCAATATGCATTGCGGTTGGAAAGGTATCGTTGCTTGACTGTGATTTGTTGACATCATCATTAGGATGTAAAAACTTTTCCCTGTTATCCAGCTTGCCGCCATTCAATACATGCCCGCGGTAGGCAATTACCTCGTTAACATTCATATTACTTTGCGTGCCACTGCCGGTTTGCCATACCACCAGGGGGAAATATTCATCTAATTTGCCGGCTAATATTTCGTCACACACCTTACCGATAAGCATTGCTTTTTCCTGTGGCAGAATCCCTGCTTCAAAGTTGGTAACAGCCGCCGCTTTTTTAAGATACGCGAATGCAGTAATGATTTCCTTCGGCATGCGGTTAATATCCCGGGCGATCTTGAAATTATCAATGCTTCTTTGTGTTTGTGCGCCATAGTACGCATGAGCGGGAACTTTTACTTCTCCCATTGTGTCTTTTTCTATCCTGTAATCCATAGTAGTATGCTGCTATTTTAGGGAAATTATAAAATCAGTTACGAAGCGGATGCGTTCTTCCGAACGCTGCAAAATTACAGGTTTACGGGTTTATTGGCAGGGCTGCGTTATTTTAGTGGTATCATACCCTGGAAAATCATTCCCGGAAATTATTGGCAATCATCCCGGTAAGCCTTTTGTATTGTTAGCCCAACAAAGTTTATTCGATCCTTCCAGGGCGCCGGAAGGAAAGCATACCGCATGGGCCTATTGCCATGTGCCCAATGGCTCTGTAAAAGATATTGGTCAGTTGTTTACCCGGCCTGCATTGCGTCTTTCGCCTTACCGCACTTCAGCAAAAGGTATGTACATCTGCTCGTCTTCTACCCCACCGGGCGGAGGGGTACATGGCATGTGTGGCTATCATGCGGCAAGACGTGCATTAAAAGATATATTCAATATTAAAGCCCCTTAAATACCGGCTGCCTTTTTTCGAGGAAAGCGGCAGCGCCTTCTTTCGCATCGGCGGTATCAAACAGCTCCCCGAAAATATTTATTTCCAGTTCGTAGCCATTTTTGTGTTCATCAAAAACGGCGTTGGCCGCTTTTATGCATCCTGCTACTGCCAATGGCGCTTTGGTATTGATAAGTTCGGCGACCGATAAGGTTTTATTCATCAGATCTTCCTGCGGAACCACATAATTCACCAATCCATATTGCAGGGCAGTGCCGGCGTCAATCATACTACCGGTCATCAGTAATTCCATAGCCCTTCCTTTACCGATGAGTTGTGTTAGCCGCTGGGTACCTCCATAGCCCGGGATCAACCCCAGGTTAACTTCGGGCTGGCCGAATTTGGCATTATCGCTGGCAATGCGGAAATGACAAGCCATAGCCAGCTCACAGCCGCCGCCTAATGCAAAACCATTTACGGCAGCTATAACCGGTTTGGAACAATGTTCTATTTTATTAAACACCTGTATTTGGCCTTTTTCGGCCATTACTTTTCCCCCTTTGGTATCAAGCGCGGCAAATTCACTAATATCTGCCCCCGCAACAAAAGCTTTGGGGCCGCTACCGGTAATGATCACAGATCTTATTTCCGCATTATTGTATACGTCGTCCATTGCCCCACTCAACTCTTGTATCACTGTTTTGTTGAGCGCATTCAGCTTGTCGGGGCGGTTGATGGTGATGATAAGTGTATGGTTGTGAAAAGACAGGGATAACGTTTGCATAAAATTTATTTAACGGTCTATCAATTTTAGGCAGGTAAAGGTAGGATGCTTTATTGGCAATGCGGTATCAGGTATCAGCAAAATATACTACCGGGAAACTACTGTAAAGTCAGGCAAATCATGTCTGTATATTATCGTGAAAAGGGAGAAAACAAAGGTGGAAGGAAGTGAACTGACAATAGTTAATAGTGCATTCACTGCTCACCATTCACACCGCTCACCCTTCACGTTTGACATAGCACTACTTCACTTCTTCAAAATCTATGTATTCTCCTACGGGTGATTTGCGGGCAGACTGTTGCTGCGGGGAAGGCGAGCCGGCAGACGGCTGTTGCATATTATTATCCTGCATGCGCTGCTGCATTTCATCGAACTGCTTTTTTATTTGTTTACCCGTTCTGAAAACAGGAAACAAAAAGCCCGTAATAAAACGGTAAAGCACATAACCAAGAAGTATGTATAAAATATATTTCATTACAGGGAACGAAGTTAATATTTTTCTCATTTCTTACCCATACTAAGATGTTAAAGAAAATGCAGGAAGCTGCCAGCCCGGCCTAACGGACAGACGGCATGCAGGCCTGTCTGCCATGGCTGATAAAATTCGAATGGAATATTCAAATCTGAAATCCGGGAATTGTCTCACCGCGCAACATTCATCCCATCGTTAGCAGTTCTCACCTGTGCTCACACCTGATACCTGATACCCGAATTACTTTTTACATCTATATTTGCGGAAAGAAATTTTCAGGAGGCTTTGCATAAGCCACTGAATCTGTTGAAGTTCCTGCACCGATCCAACGGCGCACCCGGTTTCGCGTACGGCATTCAATCCGGTACGATATATGCTCAGGTGGCGGCTATGAACAGGAACCCATTTGCCGGTTACAAAAAATGAATTTGTGACTGAGGTGGCGAAGCTATGGGAAATGGGGAGGCCCTTTAAAAAATATTACGCATCATTCAGGTCAGTTTAAGGTCTCGTAACAACGTTCAGGTCCGAAGCAGAAAGTTCTAAATCCGAAGACAAATGCAGCCACAAACTAAAAACCATAAACTCACCTGATACCTCTTCGCCCGGCAACGATAAATCAAAAACAATAACCATACCTATCAGTCTTGTCTTTTCCACCATTAACTAATCATGAACAACAACACTAAAAATAAAAAATGGTACGCCGTATATACCAGGCCCAGGTGGGAAAAAAAGGTATATGCCCTGTTACAGGAACAGGAAATAACGGCGTACTGCCCTTTGAATAAGGTAAGAAAAAAGTGGAGCGACCGCTACAAAATTGTGCATGAGCCCCTGTTTAAATCGTATGTTTTTGTGCAGGTGGAAGAAAATGAAATGACAAAAGTAAGAATGGTTAGCGGGGTGGTGAACTTTGTGTACTGGAACGGCAAACCCGCCATTATAAAAGAGGATGAGATCCATACCATCAGGCGGTTCCTGAATGAATATGAGCATGTTGAGGTTGAATCCGTGGTATTTACCCCCAACCAGCGGGTAAAAATCATGAGCGGCGTACTTATGGATAAGGAGGGCATTGTGATCCGGTCAGATAAAAACAAAGTGCAGGTAGTATTAGAAAGTCTTGGCTTCAGGCTGACAGCCAAACTGAGCAGTAATGAAATAAGGCCGATATAAAAAGGCAAAGCATACATTACTCTCATCGCGTAACAAACTGCGGTTATAGAAGTCTGAGATCCGAAGCGAAATGCAATCTCAAACTTTAATCCTTCAAAACCAAAACCACATTAACCCTTTAAAATGACTGTAAAACAGGTATACATTGTAGTAGGAACCCGCCCCAATTTTATAAAAGTTACCCAGTTTAAAAAAGCAGCCGAAGCATATAAAAATATTCAGATCAAAATTATACATACGGGCCAGCATTATGATGCGAAAATGGCAGATGTGTTTTTTGACCAGTTTGAGCTTGTTCCCGACTATTTCCTGAACATCCCCCCCGGTTCTCCCAACAGCCAGACAGCGGAAATTATGCTCCGCCTCGAAAAGTTAGTTGGGGAAAACGGCGTTCCCAACCTGCTGATGGTGGTAGGAGATGTAAATTCTACGCTGGCAGCTGCGCTTGCGGGCTATAAATTAAACATCCCGGTTGCCCATTTGGAAAGTGGACTCAGAAGCTTCGACAGAACGATGCCCGAAGAAATCAACAGAATCCTCACAGACGAGATCAGCGATTACTTTTTTGTTACGGAACAAAGCGGGATGGATAACCTGGCTAAAGAAGGCAAACCAAAAGACAACATATTTTTTGTGGGCAATACTATGATTGATACCCTGGTGGCCTTCAAAAACAAAATAGATCAATGCACCATAACCGGTGAACTGGGCATTACAGAACAGCCTTTTGCCCTCATGACCATGCACCGGCCGGCTACCGTGGATAATAAGGCCGGCTTAACCCAGCTGCTTTCCATTATAGAAAATATAACCGGGCATTATAAGCTGGTGTTTCCCATTCATCCGCGAACGCTGAAAAACCTGTCTGATTTTGGATTAATAGACCTGTTCACCGCCAATAAAAATATTATCACCACTCCTCCTTTAGATTATTTTTCATTTCAAAAGCTTATTGCTTCCGCCGGGTTTGTAATAACAGACAGCGGTGGTATACAGGAGGAAACCACTTTTATTCAAAAGCCCTGCTTAACGCTGCGCCCCAATACGGAACGGCCGGTTACCTGCACTTCAGGCACCAACACCCTGGTGCCCTTTGATGCGGCAAGCATTGCAGGGTTTATAACCACCATCCGCAACGGGCAGTACAAAACCGGTGAAATACCTTGTTTGTGGGATGGAAACTCATCAGGCCGCATTGTAAAAATATTGGCAGACATCCTATAAACGCATAAAGCCGCATGCATTAAGAAGCGCTATACCCCGGAAGGATCAGTACCGCCAGACCATAGTAAGAAAAGGGGTCACTATTGGCGCCATCGCCACCATTGCTTGCGGAAATGAAATTGGCCCATATGCTTTTGTAGGTGTAGGCGCTGTAGTTATCCGCGCTGTTTTGCCTTACGCGCTGGTAACCGGTAATCCCGCCCGGCAAACCGGGTGGATGAGCGCATATGGGCATAAGCTGCTTTTTAATGAAGCCGGCCTTGCCAGTTGCCCCGAATCCGGCGAAAAATACCGGCTGAGCAATGGGTTAGTGAGCAGGATATAATAAAAGGCCCGTCTTTGGCGTAAACGAATGCCAGAACTTTGAATAACTATCCACGCCGAAGCCTGTCTGCCGGCAGGTAGAGCCGCCTACATGCGGTAGACAAGCCATTGAAGCGAAGCGGAGCAGTAGTCCTAATTTATAAAAATTATCAGCCTCCGGATCAGGGGATTGCTTCGCCCCTTAAATATAGTATGCATCATTAAATTAGTTTTGGGTCTCGCAATGACGTTTATAAAATAGGCCGCCTTTGCGAGGCGTGAACGGATGACGGAAGTTAGAACAGCTATCCACGCCGAAGCAAGCCCCATGTAGCGAAGCGGAGCAGTAGTCCTAATTTATAAAAATTATCAGCCTCCGGACCAGGGGATTGCTTCGACCCTATATTTATATGGTATTTTAATTCCTTTAGGGCCTCGTAATGCGTTTATATAATATCTCCGGTTACCATACGTTAATTCCCCGCAGAAAAGATATCAACCACTACAATACCATAAATACAGGTGAATGACCATTCATAAATGTATATATCATAATACCTTTTTTACACTGGCGCTCAGCCTGCTGCTGTTTTCATGCCGCACCACCAGGCCGGTGCAATACCTGCAGGGCCCCATTGATACCGCCGCCCTCAGCCGGATCAGCCTGCCCGAGCCGCTGATCCAGAAAGGCGACCTGATAGGCATTACCGTATACAGCGACAACCCGGAAGTCACTGCCGTATTTAACCAGCAAATGAATACCACGCTGGCCACCGGCGCCGCTTCCGGAGCAGGCACAGCCACCGGCACAACAGGAACCGCTGCCCAAAGCATGCCCGGCTACTTAGTAGATGCCAACGGCAATATCCGCTTCCAGTTGCTGGGTGAGCTGCATGTGGAAGGACTGACCAAGGCGGGATTGGAACACATGCTCAAAGAAAAATTAGCTAAATACCTCATGAACCCCTATTGCAATATCCGTTTTTTGAACTATAGATTTACCATGCTGGGTGAAGTAACAAAGCAGGGGATATATAGTATACCGGGCGAAAGGATCAGCATCTTAGAAGCCCTGGGTATGGCCGGAGATATTAATATGTTTGGTTTAAAAGACAGCATTATGGTGGTAAGAGAAACCAACGGTAAAAGAAGTTTTGGATATTTAGATGTAAGTAATCCTGAGGTGTTTACTTCTCCTTATTATTACCTGCAGCAAAACGATATTATAATTGTAAAAACGAATCCCAAAAAGCCAGACGTGTCAGAGCAAACTGCAAACCGTAATTTTGCGCGGGCGGCCACCATTTCCTCCATCCTGCTTTCCCTTACCCTGGTACTCGTTCAAATTTTCCGGTAGAAAACAATGGAGGCCGGCGAACCGTACTTTATATTTTTTGTTTAATGCTGCTTTTACAATTGAATCCTAAACGAATGAATCGTATACATGCAAGATAATTATGAAACCGGCCAGCCGCTCAGGGAATTTAACTTAAAGGAATTTATCTTTAAATACCTGCGCTATTGGCCACTATTGGCGGCCTTTATTTTAATAGCACTTACCCTTGCCTTTATTAAAGTAAGATATGCCACCCCCATTTACAAGGTAAGCGGCAGCCTGTTCATTAATAAGGAAGGCGATAACAGGGGCAGCGGGGAAAGCCTCGAAAACATGTTCATGTTCTCCGGCAACCTCAATCTCCAAAATGAGCTGGAGATCCTGAAGTCCAAGCCATTGGTTAGCCGGGTAGTAAAAAACCTGGGACTGCAGGTAAGCTATTACAATAAAGGCAATGTTCGGTCGTCCAATGTGTATGGCGCTTCACCTATATACTTAGAAATCCTGTCCCTGAAAGATTCCGCTGTTTCTTTTACCCTTGAAATTGAGGCTTCAGACACAGGCTTCCGCTTTCCCAACACCAATACTGCTATCGAATACGACAAGGTATTTGAAACGAAATCCGGGGTTTTTCGTGTTAGCAGGGCTCCCGCAGTATCTTTTGAGAATTATAGCAGCGATAATTTTTTGATCACCTACCGCCCGCTCCCAAGTGCATCAGCTAACCTGGCGTCTGCCATTACCACCGCCCAAACCATTGACCAGGCTACTATCCTTGATCTGTTCATTGAAACGGATAATATTGCCTATGGCAAAGACGTGATCAACGCCCTGATGGTGGAATACGGCAAAATGAATATAGAAGATAAGCGCCGCATTTCGCAGGCCACTATGCAGTTCATTGACGAGCGTTTGGATACCATTAAGAACGAGCTGGGAGATGTGGAAAGCGGGATACTGAGGTTCCGTGAAAAAAACGAAGTGGTAGACCTCGGCCAACAATCTGCCCAGCAGTTTGAAATACTATCTGAGAGCAATAAACAACTCATCGGCCAGCAGGTACAAAGCGGGGTATTGGATTATTTGCTGCAATACATGCAGAACCCCGCCAACCGCAACAGCCTCGTGCCCGCCAGTCTGGGCATACAGGAACCCGTGCTGGGCCCCATGTTTGGCCAGTACAATACCCTGCAGTTGCAGCGCAATAATCTGCTGCAAACCACCGGCGCCGCCAACCCGGCCATTGCCACCATTGACCACAGTATAGAAAAGCTGCGGGAACAGATATTGGAAGCCCTTAAAAACGTACAGCAGTCTTATGCCATTGCTTCTAACAAATTAAAGGAGGAAATAACGCGCTCCCGTACAGCCGTTCGAAAAATACCATCCAAGGCCATGGGCCTGCTGGATATTGAGCGCCAGCAAAAGATCAAGCAGGACCTTTATTTATTTCTGCTCCAAAAAAGAGAGGAAGCCGCCATTTCCGCCGCTGCCACCGTAGCCAGCTCCAGTCCTTTGGAAGAAGCCACCAGCACGGGAAGCCCCGTGAAGCCCAATCAAAGAAATATTTACCTGATAGCGCTTTTTGCAGGCATACTGATCCCGGTGGCCATTATAGCCTTACTGGAAATGCTGAACGATAAGATCAGGGAGCGCGAAGAAATTGCCCGGCAAACCCGGGCGCCCATTATTGGTGAAATTGGCCATGCCGGCGAGGAAACCCTCATCGTGCAGGCCGGGAGTCGTACGGTGGTGGCCGAGCAGTTCCGCATTATGCGCACCAATGTCCAGTACATGATTAGTAAAGTAAATCAACCTGTTATACTTGTTACCTCCTCTGTAAGTGGTGAGGGCAAATCTTTTGTGGCCACCAACTATGGCGCGGCCCTGGCCCTTACCGGCAAAAAAACGGTGGTGCTGGAATTTGATATCCGCAAGCCCCGCCTGCTCAAAGGCCTGAATATGCAAACCACAAAAGGCCTGAGCAATTATATTATAGGCAATGCCGGCATAGAGGAAATTGTGCAGCCGGTGCCGGAATTTCCTAATTTATACGTAATAGGCTGCGGACCTGTTCCCCCCAATCCATCGGAATTACTGTTAGACAAACAGGTAGGCAAATTGTTTGAAGAGCTGAAAACGCGGTTTGATTATATTATTATAGACAGTGCCCCGGTGGGCTTAGTAAGCGATGCCTTTACCCTCAGCGACTACGCCGATGCCAGCCTCTATATTATACGCCACGGCTATACCCTTAAAAGGCAGTTAAGCATGGTAGAAGACCTGTACCAGCAGAAGCGCCTGCCCAATATGGGATTGGTAGTAAACGATATTCAAACCCAGGGACGCTATAAAGGTTATTATGGGTACGGGGGAGGTACGTATTATGGTTATGGATACGGTTATGGATATGGAGGAGATTATTTTCAAACAGAAACCGGTAAAAAGTCAAAGTTCAGAAAACTTTTTGGTAAGAGAGGATGAGTATAGTACTCTTGCTTTGTAGTACTTTTAAACTCATCGAAGTCTTTTACCCAATATGATAATCTGGCGGGGGATACTACCTATTCTTAATCAAGAGGATGATTAACAGACATCGCATGAAAAGTGTATAAACTGATTATGGCTGAAGAACTAATTATAGAAGCAGGTAAAGCAGAAAAGAATTACTGGAAGGATTTGTGGAGATACCGGGAACTCTTTTATATACTGAGTTTAAGAGACATAAAAGTAAGATATAAACAAACTGTGCTGGGCGTTTTATGGAGCGTTTTGCGTCCTTTAATCACAATGATCGTATTCACGCTTATTTTCAGCAAAGTTGCCAAATTACCCGCTGCGGGCAGTGCGCCCTATGCCATTATGGTATATGTAGGCATGCTGCCATGGCAGTTTTTTGCCAATGCAATCAGTGAAGCAAGTAATAGCCTGATCGGCAACACCAATCTCATCTCAAAAGTTTATTTCCCAAGGTTGATTATACCTACCGCTTCGGTAATTACGAGTATGATTGATTTTCTCATTGCATTTTTTTTAATGCTGCTGCTGTGTCTTTTTTATCAATACCTGCCCGGTTGGCAGATTATTTTCCTGCCTCTTTTTCTTTTGCTTGCCTTTACGCTAGCAATTGGCATTGGTTTATGGATAACAGCATTAAATGTAAAATACCGCGATTTCAGGTATATAGTGCCTTTTATCGTTCAATTTGGCTTGTATGTATCTCCTGTAGGGTTCAGTACCAGTGTTATTCCTGAAAAATACCGATTGCTGTTTTATCTCAATCCAATGGTGGGAGTTATTGATGGGTTCAGGTGGAGCCTGCTTAATGGAGAACCGGCTTTAAATGTGGAAAGTCTACTTATATCTGTTCTTATATCCCTTCTCTTTTTGTGGATGGGCATTACAAAGTTTCGAAAAATGGAAAAATCCTTTGCGGATATTATTTAAAGTGATACATGAGTAATATTATTATAAAAGCAGAAGGTCTTGGAAAAAGTTATATAATTGATCATCAACGTACCGAACGTTATGCCACTTTCAGAGATACTGTTTCCCAAACAATAAAAGGGTTATTTAATAACAAAAGCAGTAATGTAAGAGAGGAGTTCTGGGCTTTGCAAAATATAAATTTTGAGTTCAACCGCGGCGACCGGATTGGCGTAATAGGCAGAAATGGCGCAGGTAAAAGTACCCTTCTCAAATTGCTGAGCCGGATTACAGAGCCTACTACGGGAAAAATATCCCTGAAGGGAAGAGTAGCTTCATTGCTGGAGGTTGGCACCGGATTCCATCCTGAATTATCTGGCAGGGAGAATATTTTTTTAAATGGCGCTATTCTAGGCATGGCAAGATCTGAGATAAGATCAAAGTTTGATGAAATAGTGGATTTTGCCGGGGTAGAAATTTTTTTGGATACCCCAGTAAAAAGATACAGCAGCGGAATGTATGTTAGATTGGCCTTTGCTGTAGCAGCACATCTGGAACCGGAGATTTTGGTGGTAGATGAAGTGCTTGCCGTAGGTGATGCAGATTTTCAGAAAAAGAGTTTAGGTAAGATGAAGGATGTGAGCAGCAAAGAAGGCCGGACGGTATTGTTCGTTAGTCACAGCATGGCTGCTGTTGAAAATCTTTGTAATAGGGGTATGCTATTAGATAAGGGTAAGGTGGCTTACATTGGTACGGCCAAAGAATCAATTGAGCATTATTTAAAAGGGAATGATATTTTGGGTAGCAAAATTCTGGCTAACACAAAGTATGTTAATGAAGTTTTGATGTTCAACTGTGATAATATTATTGCAAGTGAATTTGAAATGGGTACTGATTTTACCATACAAATCAATGCGAAAGGAATTAAGGAAATACAAGGGTTACATTTAGGTTTTTTTATAAAGGATGAATTTGACCAAAAAATATCAGCGTTTAGCACAGCAATGAAACCCTTAAAGCTTCTTTATAATTCAGAAGAAAATAATGACAGTTATCTGTTTAAAATAGAAAGTCCCAATTTAATTGAAGGAAAATATATAATAGATATTTCTGTTGCTTATAAAAAAGGAGGCCGGCTGGAATATATCGAGAATGCTTATGTTTTTCACATTCTGTCAAAGGATGTGTATGGCAGTGGTGTATTCCTAAACAATAACTTTGGCAAAATTTATCTTAATGTGGAATCTACTCTCAAAACTAAGGCTTAAGAAAGACAATTCCTCTTTTACTCTCAAGGGAAACAGGCAGAATATAGTCGTTGGTAAAAATACACACATTGACAGCACCGTGATATTAAATAATGAAAAAGGAGGAACGATTGAAATAGGCGATAACTGCAATATTCTTGAAAACGTAATTATTGCTACGTATGGCGGAAATATAAAAATAGGCAATCATACAAGTATCAATCCTTTCTGTGTATTATATGGGCATGGAAATCTAACAATTGGTAACGAAGTGCGCATAGCAACTCATACTGTAATTATCCCCGCCAATCACCAATTCAAAGATTTAGATACTCCCATAAGATTACAGGGAATAGAAAGGAAAGGCATAAAAATAGGAGATAATGTTTGGATAGGAGCCGGAGTTAATATTCTGGATGGAGTTAATATTGAAAAAAACTCCATAATAGCCGCCGGAGCAGTGGTGACAAAAGATATTAAAAAAAATGCAATAGTGGGCGGTGTTCCTGCAAGGGTAATAAAAATACGAGAATAATATGTTGAACAAACTCTTAAATAGATTCAGAAAGCGGAAAAACTTACAGAAACTTGAAATAAAGAAGCAAGGAGAATTCCACTATAAAGTGTTTGAAAAATTTAAGTTATATACACATGACTTAGCATGTATAACAAAGGTTTTCAGACATATTTTTGAACGAGACATATACAATTTTACAAGTAACACTGATAGTCCGCTAATTATAGATGCAGGGGCTAATATTGGACTCGGAGTATTGTATTGGAAAAGAAAATATCCCAAGTCCAGAATTATTGCTTTCGAACCCTCCAAAAAAGCTTATGCTTCTTTGGTCAAAAATGTTCAGGAAAACAAACTCGCAGATGTTACATGTATTAATAAGGCTTTATCTGACAAAGAGGGGAAACAACTATTTACAACCAATGAGAAAATATCCGGATCATTGATTGTTGAGAAGAATCTTGAGTCCAGTTATGAGGTAGAAACAATTCCCCTGCATAAATACCTTCAGCAAAAAGTGGATCTTTTGAAAATTGATATTGAGGGGGCTGAAAAATTTATCATTGAGGATATCAGGAACAATATCGGCAACCTGGATCACATATTCCTGGAATATCATTCTTTTGTAAACGATCCGCAATATCTTTCAAAGTATTTACAGATGTTCGAAGAAAACGGGTTCAGATATTTTATAGAAGATGAATTCAAAAAAACAAATCACTTCATCGATAATTCAGCAGAATTAAACCAGGATATGAAACTGAACATTTGGGCGCACAGGCTATAATGCGTATAAGAATAACATCTATTTCTTAAGAACTATTTCATTAATCAATTGGAGTGAAACAAAATGAAGGTGAGTAGTAATTTTGATTGCCCATCCAGCCGCAGTATTGAAGTTCAAGAGAAATTGCAGCGATTCAAAAATGTTTTAATGGATGACAGGGATCAACTTTACAAGATTGAAAATGTTGATCTGCTTGCAGCAGAAAGAGAGGTTGAACAAATTGAGCATATTGGGGACGCTGTTGTATGTACCACTTACTTCACAACAAGTACAGACCCTCAACGGAATATCCAGGTAGATGCTGATGATATCAAATACATAGAACCCTGGTACTTTAGTGTATTACAATTAAACCTGTTTGGTATTGTTTTTTATGATAATTTGTCGAAAGAATTTATTCAAAAGTATCAAACGCCTAATATAAGGTTTGTGAAATGTAAGCTCGGTAATTTTAGCTTAAACGATGAGCGGTTCATTATTTATTATCTTTTTTTTTTACGTTATTCCCCTTCTTATATTCTTTTTACTGACGGGAATGATGTGACCTTTACATCAGATCCTTTCCCTTTTTTCGGTCAGAAGAGCGAAAATACAATCTTCGTTGGGCGGGGTAGTGGAAACAAAATCTACCAGTCGAACTGGAATATAAATTCCGTTGCAAAGCTTTCAAAAAAACTAGGTTGCTCTATGCCTGGTAATTTTTTTGATTTAGCCCTGTATAATGCAGGCATTATAGGCGGTTCTTATACTACTACTATGTACTTCCTAAGACAGATGTCTTCGCTTTTTCTTAAAATAAGTAGAGGTGATAATAATAATATGGCAGCTATGCACTATGTGTTATATAATTATTTTTATCCTAACTGCAGGCGGGGCATTAAAGGTTATATTTCTCAAATAACAGGGCGATCAAAGATAAAGATGAGGTACCTGGCAATGAGAATAAAGCTTGGTTTCATTTTTAATTCTGAAATCTCTTATAATAATGATAAAACTGCGGTATCAGAATATATTTTTAGTGGTTTCCCTTTGAATAGTAAATTCAAGAAATTTGAAATCGATAGCAACGCCTATATTATTCACAAATAAGAAAATATTTAGGCATAAAATCAGGCAGTATAATACTGTCTAAACCACTATGCTTTTTAATTCGTTCAGTTTCGCATTATTTTTACCGGTTGTTTTTTTCATCTATTGGTTTATTGCTAATAGAAACCTGAAGATTCAAAATTCCTTTCTTTTAATTGCAAGTTATTATTTCTATTCCTGCTGGGACTGGCGGTTTTTGTTTTTGTTAATGTTCTCAACCCTGCTCGACTTCTATACCGGTATAAAAATGTCGGAGGCGGATAATCAACAAAGAAAGAGGGTTTGGTTTTTGTTGAGCATTATAGTCAATTTAGGTTTTTTAGGTTTTTTTAAATACTATAATTTTTTTACAGAAACTTTTGCAGAAGCACTGTCCAATTTGGGATTAAATGTAAATCCATGGGTATTAAATATTATACTTCCGGTAGGGATTTCATTTTACACTTTTCATGGTTTGTCATATGTAATTGACGTTTACAATAATAAAATCACAGCCGAGCGGAACTTTGTAGATTATGCGGTATTTGTGAGCTTTTTTCCATTGCTGGTGGCTGGTCCGATAGAAAGGGCTACGCACCTTTTGCCACAAATTAAGAGGAAGAGAGTGTTTAACTATAACCAGGCGGTTGATGGATTACGCCAAATTTTATGGGGATTGTTTAAGAAAGTGGTTATTGCGGACAACTGTGCTGATTATGCAAACCTGATTTTTAATAATTCCTCTCATTACCCGGGAAGTGTCCTATTACTTGGCGCCATATTTTTTGCCTTCCAGATTTATGGAGATTTCTCCGGATATTCTGATATAGCGCTGGGAACCGCAAGACTTTTCGGGATAGAACTGTTAAGGAATTTCTCATTTCCGTATTTTTCAAGGGATATCGCGGAGTTTTGGAGAAGATGGCATATCTCTCTGTCTTCCTGGTTCCGAGACTATCTTTATATTCCCCTTGGTGGCAGCAAAGGAGGAACCTGGAAAAAAATAAGAAATACTTTTATCATCTTTATTGTTAGCGGATTCTGGCATGGTGCTAACTGGACGTTTATAGCCTGGGGCGCATTAAACGCCATTTACTTTTTGCCGCTTATGCTAACCAACAGAAACAGGAACAATATGGAAATTGTGGCACAGGGGCGGATATTACCTGCCCCCCAAGAACTGATCAGCATGATAATCACATTTGGGTTGACAGTGCTTGCCTGGGTCTTTTTCAGAGCAGAGAATATGGAACATGCGTTATCCTATTTTTCGGGTATTTTCTCCCTGTCTTTGCTGACGGTTCCTAAAGGAAGTGATTTTATAAGTACTGCTATTGCTCCGGCACCTATGTTTTGCCTGCTGGCTTTTTTTAATATTATCGAATGGATAGGGAGAGCACAACCATACGCTATTGCAAATATTGGTACAGGCTGGCACAGGTTACTGAGGTGGGCATTTTACAGTTTCATTATTGTACTAATGGGAGTGTATATGAAAACGGATGAGAGTCCGTTTATTTATTTTCAGTTTTAGGTGATGATTTTTTTTTTAAAAAGACTGTTGCTTTTTGTTGTTTTTGCAATACCGGTTTACCTGGTGTCGGTTTTACTTTGGGGGTGGCGCTTTCCTCAGTCGTTTAAGCCAAATATTAAATATGTGAAAGGGGGCTATGGTTATACTTTTTCCAGGTTAAAAGAAATTAAACAATTGGATAAAGGAGTAGATATTTTATTCCTGGGCTCATCACATGCTTATCGTGGATTTGACCCCCGGAATTTTCCCGGAATGAAAACCTTTAATTTAGGCAGCAACTCCCAAACACCTATTCAAACGGATTTGCTGCTACAACGCTACCTGGATAAAGTAACCCCTAAAATGATTATTTATGAGGTGTTTCCAAATGGCTTTTGTATTGATGGCGTTGAATCAGCATTGGACATCATATCCAATGATAAAAATGATATAGGTTCTGTAATAATGGCATTTAAGATAAATGATATTCCCACATACAACACTTTAATTTATAGCTCCTGGTGTGAGGCTTTACATTTGTATAATTCCTTTAGCGAACCGGTAAGAAAGCAGAAATTTAATGATACCTATATCCGGGGGGGATATGTTGAAAAAGATTTGCAGCAGTTCTCCGACACCTGTTGTGAGCCCGCAAAGCAATGGGAATTCAGACGTGAACAAATTAAGGCATTTGAAAAAACCGTGACAAGAATTAAAACAAAAAAAATTGAGTTGGTTCTGGTATACGCACCGGTAACTTCAAGTTTTTATCATTCATATATCAATAACCAGGCTTTTGATTCATTGATGAATACCTATAACGTTAGCTATTACAATTTTAACGAGTTAATGCATTTAAACGATAGCCTGGATTTTTATGATAAGCACCATTTAAATAGAGACGGAGTTGCTGCTTTTAATAAAGAGTTGAAACACCATTTGAAATGAGTTTAGTTCAAGATATAATATGATAAATTAATTAGAAGCCAATTAACTATAATCCATATTCCGAATAAGTATGGAAAACAGTAACCTTGCATAGGAAAAGTCGAAGAATATAGTAAGTCAACGAAGTTAAACGTGATCTTTCTAAAAAATTATGTTACTTATGCTGGCTATAATTTAATCAATTGGCAATAACTAGTATTTTTTCATTTCAGTTACACTAACGAGAATACAATAATTATAAAGGCGGGTATTATGTTGGTTTCAGTTATAATTCCTTGTTATAATGTGGAGAAATATTTGTAATATTGTCTCAATTTGTTCAGTTAAAATACTTCATTCTACATCTTCTGAAACGATTATTAAATAGGAATAGCATCTTCTGAAGCTTATATTGCTATAAAAAGCCCTGCTCCAATAGGACGCAGGGCGCATAAAACAATGATTTATTTATTTTACAGGATTCTCAACAAACTTGGGCTCCAAAAGCTGGTTAATTTTACCTATATAAAGTATATAAATGGAGTTCGGTTCAAATTTCCAATTATTTATTCCATAGGTAGTGAACATTATTATATATCTGAATCCTGGATGATCCATACTATTAAAATACTATACGGAATAAACTCCGGAGTGTTTTTTGACATAGGAGTTAATACCGGTCAAACGCTCATTAAGCTTAAGTCAGTTGCTCCTGCAGCAGAATATATTGGATTTGAACCTAATCCAAAATGCATTTTTTATGTTGAAGAATTAATTGCTAAAAACAGATTCATGAACTGCACCCTTTACCCGGTGGGCATAATGACATCTGATGAATTATTACATCTTAATTTTTATTCCTTTTATTCGACTGATTCAAGCGCTTCATTAATACCTGATTTTCGGCCTGAGCGAAAAGTGATATTTAAAAAAGCGGTTCCCGTTTTTGATTTTGCAAGTCTTAACCTGAGCACTGGTCCTATAAGCATAATAAAAATTGATGTAGAAGGCGCTGAATCTTTTGTTTTATGTTCTTTACTGGAAAGAATAAAACTTGACAGACCATTTATACTGATAGAAATATTGCCCTGTTATTCAAATGAAAACCAGATGAGGATTCAGCGTCAAAACAAAATCGAAGCAATGCTAAAAGAAATTAACTATACCATGTTCAGGAATAAGAAAGATCTGAATACATTGCAAATAGAACGAATTCAAACAATTGGAATTCATTCAAACATGGATTTTTGTGAATATCTGTTGTGTCCGAATGAATTAACGTCCCGAATAGAATCTTATACCACGAGCCGAATAAAAGAATGACAAGTTTTTTTTATAAAATCATTTTCTTCTCACTTGCATTTTTCTCAAATTCACTGGCTAATACACAAAATGTGTCTGTTAAAACAAAAGGCAACACTATTGAAATAAGGAACGGCTTACTGGGTATTGTTATTCCTGCAGAAAGTGCTTTTAAAAATGGGCAGCCTGCTCCCGCTCCGGTTCAGGCATTTATTTATAGTAATGGCGTATACTCAAATGATAAGCAGAATGAACTAAAAAGCCCTACTCCCCCCATTTCAATGAATGTTAAGTTTGTTACCAATTCATCCATACAGGTTACCGTAAGCATAACCTATAGCTTTCAAAAAAAGGAATTTCAATTCAGCAAAGCCAAATATAAAGGCGGGGAAGCGGGACCCGGTTTTTACTCTTGTTTAATTACGGTAAAAAAAGGGGAGAAAGCAATATTAATTGAAGAAGATTCAGACTATGATATTAGGTATAGCGTCAATATAAGTAATGGTTTGTGGCCGGACAAAGCAAGGTACAGGGGCTGGTCTTCATCAGATATAAAACTTGGCTATGAACCTTCGGGAAATAAATACCGTTCGGAAGATGAACGGCGATATCCTCTTGATGCCACTGTAGATATTGATTACTCCAAATCAAAGAGCTACCCGCCTCTTGTATTGTGGGAGCCTGCGGGTGGAGAAGTTAATTCGGGAAGATACTGGCAGATGTTTAACAGTAAGGGTGATAACGCTTCTCCCCTGGTCGGTTTTTTTCAGGGTCAGCCAAAGCGGTTGATTGGCGGAAGAAGCGCTGGTGTGAGGCTGGAAGTTTCACCTGAAGCCAAAGAAAAGAACCAGCAAAAATACGCTACATTTACTGTTGAAATTAGCCGGCGGGGGCCTGATAATTCCTGGTATCCCCGGAAACGCTTCCAGTGGGGGCTTTTTATTAGTACAAAAGCAGACTTGCCTGCGCCGGAAAAAACACAACCTATTGCAAAAGAGATGAACCGAATTTCCGGGTTAGGCAGTAAAATAAAAACGTATGCGCAGAAACCGGTTAAGATAGTGCCAGCTTTTTATGAGGGGGCCATCTATATGCCGGCTGGTGATATTCAATCACTGCAGCAAAAAATAAAAAAGGATGCAGGCTTCTACAAGCAAATGTGCCGTATAGATGAGGCCTATAAAACGATCTGGGATGTCTGGCGTTATCCGGACTCGGCCGCCTCACTTAAGAAGCACCTGATAAACTTTAAGACAACGCTTGAAGTTGCATATACCGAAGGAGAGGCAAGTTATACCAGTAAGTTTCGATACTGGAAGGGCAGTAATCTTTTTAAAAAGCAGTCGCTATTGGTTTCGGCCTTATTGGCAGATGCTGACGTAATAATTACTCCTAACGAGAAGAAAACGCTTGAACAACTTATTGCGCTGATGGCGCGTATTCTTTGGGATGACAATAACGTGCCTTTTGTGGATAGCGCCGGCATTAATTATGGGCCGGCTAACATGCCATTAATGTACAATAATACCCGTATCTTCTTTGCATTATTGTTAGCCGATGACCCGGAATTCCGGTTGCGGGCACAGAAGGCTGTACAAGACGTTCGCAATGATATTAAAAAGGCTATTTATGAAAATGGAGCCGGGATAGGGTCGCCTCATTATATCCAGCCTGCTGTTGAACCTGTTCTGTATTCCATGTTGCAGATACGCCAGTCCGGAATGGAAGACCTCTTCGACACAGAGCCAAGAATTGAACGTTTTGCCCGGTTTTACCTATCATTACTTACACCACCTTCGGTTCGTTTTAGCAATAACAGGAAGCTGATTTCTTTTGGTGATGGTTCTGAGGAGAGTGCGTCCGTATTTGCCCTCCTTGCAACCGGCTTGAGGGAAAAAAATAAGGAGTTAGGTGAAGAGTTACTTTCCTGCTATTACAATGGGCCCATGCGTAATTCTGCGTTCGGATCAATAGGCTTATCGGTTAACCTTTATTACAATCCGTCAAAAGTATTTACTGTTACAACATCCAGCTATACCGGGTATCACTCTCATTTCAGGTCGGGAATTAATACGGCGAATGAAACGGCATTGTGGGTGTTAAATGGTAATAAACTCTACGATCACCGGAATGACGATGCAGGTGAAGTGGCCGTATATGCCTTAAAAACGCCTTTATCTCTAAGCCGGAGTTCTTTTTATTATCCCTCGGCAACAGATGCCCGGATAAGGTCTGTGGTAGTTCCTGAAAAGCTGTTTCCCGAGTGGAACCAACCAGAGCAACCCATTACCGGCCACTCGCTTACCAACCGAACCTGGCCTTTATCAGACCTGGTTGAATTTGCCCATTTGGGTTATAGCAGTACCAGCTATATTAAAATGAGCATGAAGAATGGTGCGGTATGGTATCGTAAAATCAATATGATTACCCTGCATGAAGATGTGCCCATTATAGCTTTTTATGATAGCATTCCCGGTAATGAGGCTAATATATGGAGTATGTTAATGATGTCGGAAGGGGCTGTTCGTACACCCGCGGGATTGATTACGCCGGTAAAAAGAATATATGACAATAACAAACGGAAAGAACTGCCCCGGGCATCTCCCGTAAAGGAGCTTTCGCCAGGGTTGAATCGTTTTGTGTTTAACGGCCAGCAATGGCCGGCACATCCTGCAAACGGTATCAATTGGGAACTGTATACGCTGTCTTCATCGAACATGCAATTTACAGTAGCAGAATGGGGTACAACCTGGCAAAACACCATTGAAACAAATGAATTTAAGGCCACAAACAAGCGTGCTTACTCCGAAGAGCAGCAAATTATCCGGTTACACAGTGATAAGCCTTTTTTTAATATACTATTACCTTATGTTAAAGGAGAAAATCCCTATCAGGAAAGCGTAAAATCCATTTCACTCAATAACGTTCTGGTTGAGCAGCAGGGAAATGACATTATCATCAGCCCTGATTATTATGCGGTAAAAACAAAAGAAGGATTCTGTGGGGCGCTCTTATCTTCATCTGCATGGTTTTCCTATAATGGCATTACCATATCGGGAGGATATACGGAATTAGAATATGATGCCCGAACAGTAAAAATAAGGGTACATGGCAACACGGGAAACAGAAAAATCAGGTTGCCCTTTTCATTACAAACAACCGGTAACCTCACCGGCATTCAGTTGGAGAATATGAGGAGCAATACCTTGCTAACCATAAACTACGGGTCAGCAGGCAATGATTTGCCGAATGGCGAAAAAGGATATACTGAATTTACATTCAACAGGAAATAACAGAGATTTTGGGGTTGGTTTTGAAATTAGTGTTGTTAATTTAAAAGTTTAATGGGTTGAGTAAACATGCTGTCTCCGTTATTATCCCCTGCTACAATTCTGCGAAATGGATAGGAGCTGCTGTAGAAAGCTGTATAGATCAGGGAAGCTGTATAAAAGAAATTATAATAGTAGATGATCATTCTACTGACAATAGCTGGGATATATTAACCAGTTTAAAAGAAAAGCATGGAAGTGTGATCATAGAACAAAATCCTTTAAAAGGAGCCAATAACGCGCGTAATTATGGATTCTCCCTGTCATCGGGAAACTTTATTCAATGGCTTGATTCGGATGACTTTTTATTGCCGGGCAAATTAGATGCCCAGTTGTTGTTCATGGAAAAGAATCCTTCTGTGGATATAGCTTATTCTGACTGGCGGCTGGATATTTACGATGAAAATAAAAAATTATTCAAAACCGAATATAAGCAATGCACTGTTTATAAAGATTTTTTGTATGAGTTACTTACAGATAACTGGATTGCTTCGCATGCTTACTTGCTGAGAAGAGATACTGTTCAACAGGTAGTTAATATGAGTGGTTGGAATCCTTTAACCAGCGTAGCTCAGGACAGGGAGTTTTTTACAAAAGCAGCTTTAGCCGGTGCAACGTTTGGATATATAAAAGGAAGTTTTGCTGTATACAACAGGAGACTAAAAATGGGATCTGTTTCCCGTTCAATGAGTGATGAGGATAAAGCCCGAAACATTATTCAGCTATTGAATGATTTTATAGAAGTGCTGCAACTGCAAAGCTGGATAAGTGAAACAAATAAAAAGAAGTATAAAGAAATTCTGACTACCCAGATACTATATTATGCCAGTATTTATGACATCCGTGGGCTCAATAACAATTTCTCTTTTAAAAATACAGATTGGAGATTGATTAAAGGGTACAGGTCAAAGTTAAAGATGCTGAAACGATTGATTGTTAATAAATAATCATGAACGAAATGGATTATTAATCCTCCATCCACTTCGTAAGGCCTTCAAATGTTTTTATAAATCTTTTAAGATCAATATGCAGCACAAAGTTCGAATAAGTTATTATCTAAGTCACCCAATACAATACTTTTCTCCTTTGTTACGGGAAATGGCCAAATCTTTTCAACTGCAGGTATATTACTTCTCAGATATCAGTATAAAGGGGGGGATGGACAAAGGGTTTGGGCAAAATATAAAATGGGATATTCCCCTGCTGGAAGGATACAATAGTTGTTTTATAAAAAATTATTCAGGGAGCTCTTCCCTTGACAACCGTTTTTGGGATTTAATTAATCCGGGAGTGATAAAAAAGTTATTTGATGATCCTTCATCCATTATTATAATGAACGGATGGAGTTACTGCACCTCGCTGATAGCAATTTTTTTTGCCAGACTAATGGGGAAAAAAATTTGGTTGCGTATTGAAAATCCTTATAGCAAGGAGATCAGAAAAAGAAAACATATTCTTTGGCTTAAAAAACTACTTTTAAAACATTTACTTTTTCGCTTCTTCATTGACAAATGCCTTTATATAGGGAAAGACAGCAAAGATTTTTTTAAATTGTATGGCGTACCGGATAACAGGTTAATCTATACACCTTATTGTGTTGATAATGAATATTTCCACAATGCCTGGTTGCTATATCGTGAAAAAAAAACTCAATTATTGCAGGAGCTTAATCTTCCGGCAAATAGAATTATCATTTTATTTACGGGAAAATACCAACCTGTAAAACGGCCTATAGATTTGATAAAGGCTTATGCATTATTGCAATCTTTTAATATTGCCTTGGTAATGGTTGGAGAAGGTGAATTAAGGAGAGATATGGAAACATATATTAAAGACCATAAGCTTCAGCATATTTACCTTACCGGCTTTGTTAATCAAAGTCAGATTTCCAGGTATTATGCCATAGCTGATATGCTGGTGCTGTGTTCTGAAAGTGAAACGTGGGGTCTCTCTGTAAATGAAGCCATGAATTTTGAGTTGCCTGTTGTAGTATCAGATACGGTAGGTTGTTCGCATGATCTTGTTGAACAGGGTAAAAATGGGTTTATATTTGAAAGAGGTAATGTGCAGCAATTAGCAGATTGCTTGAAGCAATTAATCCGTGATGACTCCTTTCGCAAAGAGGCTGGTAAACTATCATTGTCAACTGTGCAGCAATACAATACCGGAGTCATAATAGAAAACGTAAAAATAGCTGCTGAAGAAGAAGAAAAATGAATATAATAAAAGAAAAGAGATTTTTTGTTGTCGGTTCACAGGCCAAAGGAGCGCTTGAATATTCTTATATAAATGCATTCAGGGAATTAAAACTTGACTTAGAGGTTTTTGACCCAGTAAAAGAGCAGCGGCAATACCTGAAAGGAGGGAAAGTTGGACGAATGGTTCACGCATTTTTACCGGTTGAGCAGTGGACTCGAAAAATGAACAGAGAATTAATTTTATCCGTAAAAAAATTCAATCCTGAAATAATATTATTGTTCACGAATGTAAAAGTCCTCCCGGGTACATTAGCATGCATTAAAACTATGCTTCCCACTATAAAAATTGCCTGGATATGGCCTGATACTCCTTTTAACCTGGAAACTCACAATTTCCTCAATGCTGCCCTCATAGATATAACTGCCAGTTATAGTAAGGCAGCCGTGCCGGTTTTTGCCCGATTGGGGTTTAAAAATATTCATTGGGTACCTTTAGCGGGAGATCCGTTTATGCATGGTATCCATGAACCTCCGGATGACTTTGCGTCTGATATCTGTTTTATTGGTGGATGGCGGCCAGAAAGAGAAAAAATGATGTCCGTAATCTGTCAGCATTTTGCGGAAAGCCGGATAGAAATTCATGGACCGAACTGGGAAAAAAAGAGTGAGGATTCAGAAATAAGAAAAAGAGTGAAAAGCGAAGGGGTGTATGAAGCCGAGCTGGCAAAATGTTTCAATAAATCCCGTATTAATATTAATGTTATTGATGATACTAATTATCCCGCAGCTAATATGCGGTTTTTTGAAATACCTACTGCTTTTGGATTGCAGTTATCATCGGCCTGCCCCGAACAGGAGCATTTGTTCAGGAACAGGGAGCACGCGCTCTATTTTCAGTCTGAATCGGATTTGGTTAACCAGGTTAAATGGGCGCTTAGCCAACCGGAAGAATGCCAGAGAATTCGTAAAAATGCCCATTCCTTACTAATGGAATCCAATACCTACACACATAGGTTACAAATGATTCTATATCATATTTGATATTACTGTAAATTTTAAAACTATACTAAATGAAATATGTTTTGATAACGGGAGGTGCCGGATTTGTTGCCAGCTCCCTTGCCGAAAGTCTTTTGTCTACGGGAAATTATTATGTTATAGCCATTGATAATTTTTTAACTGGTTGTAAGAAACATATTAGTGACCATCCCAACTACAAGTTTATAAAAGGAGATGTAAATAATTACAGAGATATTTCTGCAGTAATGCTCAATTATCGTTTTGATTATGTCTTTCACTATGCCGCCGTTGTAGGAGTTTTACGTACACTTGATCATCCGAAAATGGTGTTAGATGATATCATGGGGTTACAACATGTTTTTGAACTATCCAAAAATACGGGTGTCGAAAGGATATTTTTCAGTTCCTCTTCCGAAGTATATGGCGAGCCCGTGCATTTGCCACAGCATGAGTATGTAACGCCACTTAACTCGAGGCTGCCCTATGCTGTAGTAAAAAATATAGGCGAATGCTTTTGCCGTTCTTACCATGACGAATTCGGGCTTGATTATACAATCCTTCGATTTTTTAATACATACGGACCGAGACAAAGCCAAGATTTTGTTGTAGCTAAATTTTTAAATGCTGCTGTAAATAATGAGGCCATAACCATTTATGGGGATGGCAGCCAAACACGTACCTTTTGTTATATAGATGATAACCTCGAGTTTACCCGTAAAATACTTGAAGAGCATTTGTTTGTAAATGATGTTGTAAATGTGGGTAACAATAAGCTAACGACGGTGAAAGAACTGGCAGAAACCATAATACGTATTACAGAATCTTCTTCAAAAATTACTTATTTACCGCCCCTCAAAGAGGGTGACATGACCCGACGCCAACCGGATAATACAAAAATGATTGCTGTACTCAACCGTCCGTTATTGAAATTGGAGGACGGTATTCTGAACATTATTAACCAGAGCAAGCGCATAACTCAAACCATATAGAGGATTCTCTAAATGTGAAGAATGCCTGTTTTAGGGAATGGCGCCAGAATTTTAGCGTAGTCACGCCTTCCTGCAATCATGCTGGGTAAAATCTATACTATTAACGGTTTAGGAAAAGATGCGTGGAATAATTTATTAAATTATTGAAGAAGCATTAACCATTACCTATGAAGCGATTAGCCATTATACATTTTCTGCCACTTGAATTTTATCCACCAGTTATTAATTTTATAAATTATATCAGCCACAAGAAACTTTCTTTTGAGGTAGATGTATATTCAACAGCATTGAGTTTAACCGATAATTTTTTTGTAAATGAATCCGTAAATATTCACAGGTTTCGAATGCCGGATAAGCACAAAGGAAAATTACAGCGAATGCTCGAGTATTTTAAATTTTATGCAAGCGTTTTTCTTCATCTCCTTAAAAATAAGCCAACAGATGTTCTGTACTATGAAACATTATCTTTTCTGCCAGTTTATGCATATAAAATAAGCATGAGGTTTCTGGGAAAAAGCCCCCGGATATTTTGTCATTTTCATGAATATATCACCCCCTTGGAATACAAAACTGGCATGATCTTAAACAGAGTAATACATACTCTTGAAAAAAAACAATATGCAAGAATGGATTGGATTTCTCATACGAATGAAGACAGGATGCAGTTTTTTAAAAAAGATAATCCAGGTATAAAATTCCACAATACATATATACTACCCAATTATCCGCCCGCAAGCTGGTTAAATCCAAACAGACAAAATAAAAATACATTACCGGTCCGTATTGTTTATGCAGGTGCTTTGGGAATGGACACCATGTATATAAAAGAATTCGCAAAATGGGTTGAGAGCAAAAATGGCACAGTAATGTGGGATATCTACTCCCTGCAGGATGCGGGTCCTTTGCTTGCATATTTGTCATCAATAGGGAGTAGGTTTATTCATTTCAAGGGACAGGTGAATTACTATGATCTCCCTGGTGTTTTAGAAGTATATCAAGTTGGAGTAATATTGTATAAAGGGCATATTCCCAATTACATTTACAATGCACCCAACAAATTGTTTGAATACTACGCCTGTGGTTTGGATACCTGGTTTCCGGTAGAAATGAAAACAAGCCATGCGTATGTTACCAATAATAGTTATCCCAGAATAGTAGCCGTTGACTTTCAGAATATGGAGGAATTTGACCTTGCCCAGATGATAGATCACTCAAACTTAACGTATCAAAACTCACCTTATTTTTACGAGAAAGTTTTAGATCCCTTGTGGAGAAAACTATCAATGACGTAAAAAGAATTACTATGGATGCATTTTTGAGGAGTTTGCCAGTCTTCAGGGGTAAATCCCGTTTGGCAAAACTGCTTTTTAAGAATAGTTTGCTAAAGCAGAGGGATATAACAATAAAAGGAAAGTATGGTTGTTCCTTTTTGTTACCTAATCTATATGAAACTATTGGCTTTGATATATTTGTGAATGGAATGTATGAGCCGGAAACAGTTGGGTTTTTATGTAATAAGCTGCTATCCGGAGCAACTTTTCTTGATCTTGGCGCTAATATCGGCGCCATCACTGTACCCCTGGCAATGCAACGAAAGGATATAAATATTGTTTGTGTAGAAGCCGCGCCATGGCTCGTAAGCTACCTTAAAAAAAATCTTGCTGCTAATGAACTTTCGGGAATACGCGTAGTGGATAAAGCACTTTATAATTCAGATGATTTGGAACTGAACTTTTATTCTCCCAGAGAAAAATTTGGTAAAGGGTCACTGTCGCCTGTTTTTACACATGACGCAGTAAAAGTGAAAACAATTACTTTAGACACTTTGATTTTTGAATTGAAGATAGGCAGGGTTGATTTAATTAAAATTGATGTGGAAGGATATGAGCGAAATGTATTTATGGGAGGTAAAAATTTACTGACAGCGGAAAACGCTCCTGATATTCTGTTTGAATTTGTAGACTGGGCGGAAAAGCATGCCGGGTTTACGCCCGGGGATGCGCAACGCCTGCTGGCAGACTGGGGATATACCTTGTACACAATGAATACAAAAGGGAAAATCCATCTTTTACCTGGCGTTATAACAAAGGGAAGCGGGCTGTTGTTTGCATCTAAGAAATCAATAAGCAGCTAAACGCATACTATTTGAAAAACAGGAATTATCTTTTTGCTTATTTGCAGTGCCTTGTTTTTGTTTTGTCGCTGCTCACCAACTGGTATGCGTTTCTTACTATCAGCTTGTTTATAATAATAATTATAGCCACCCTTGATAAGTTAGGTAAGGGGATTGTATTGCGCGAAATAATAGCCATGCATACAACGTTTGTTTGTTTGATAGCCCCCCTTTGGGGCTATCGTGCTTTTACTGTAAGCAATGCTTTGTCGCGGTTATGGGTAAAATACATGCCCGTACCAGAGACCCTGTATTACAGTTATGCGCTTCCCGCTGTAGCCGGTTTTATTTTATTACTGACCTGGCCCTTGGGCGGCAACAATAGCGATACGGGAAAACACTTGAGCAGGCTTCTTGTTTCGGCAAAAGTTATCTTAGCAAAACAACCCCAAGTTGGGTTTTACCTGATTATCATTGGGTTAATATCTTCTGTATTAACCAATTTTTTACCTGGTGCCCTCCAATTTGTAATGTACCTTTTTTATATAGCAGGATTTACGGGCTTCCTATACCTGTACTATGCTCCCCGGACTGCTTACCGGCTTCCGGGCTTACTCATTTTCGGGGTTTTTGTAATGATAGAAGCCGTCAGAGGAGGGATGTTTACTGTTGTTGCCTATATGGGCCTGACCATATTTTCATTTTTTTTCCTGGGCAGGCAACTGAAGCTCTGGAAAAAAACATTGTGGTTTGCTGCCGGGGTATTTGTATTGCTCATACTGCAGATGGCTAAGCCGGCATACAGGCAAATGACCTGGCGGGAAGAATACTCGGGCAATAAAGGAGTATTATTAGGCGAATTGATTCTTGACCAGTTATCTTCCTTGAATCTTACATCCTCCGATGCTTTATTCCCGATATATACCAGAACCAACCAGGGCTTTAATGTGGCGCTTGTTATGAAAAGAATTCCACAAAAGCAGGAGCATGATTATGGTAACAGGCTTTTTCTGACTTTTATATCCGCTTTTGTTCCCCGTGTGGTGTGGCCGGATAAACCCGAAGCCGGCGGTAAATTTAACATGAAATACTACACAGGCTACACCATCAGAGGGTGGTCTACCAATGTGGGTCCTTTGGGCGAAGCATATGGTAGCTTTGGAACTAACGCAGGGATCCTGTATATGCTATTATTAGGGGCGTTTATCAGGTGGGCGTATGCTTTCTTATTTAGGCTATCCGGGCAAGTCTCACCTTTGCTGATTTTTTGGATACCGGTGTTATTTTACCAGGTTACCTATTCTGCTGAAACGGATACACTTCAAATTATGAATTCTTTAGTTAAATCTGCTTTCTTTATATGGGTGCTATATAAGTTATTACCGGGATGGTTTGGAAAATCCGGGAAACAGGCAGTGAAAACAAAACGCCCCACAAAAAATTTCGTAGCCGGATATACCTCACGCGCTTCTTTTGAAAACAAAGTATAAACCTATAATAGTTCTATCAAAAGGCAAAACATCGAAATGGAAGTGCAATTTTTCAGCAGGAAAAAGAACCCGGCTTTTTTTAGTATAGAGGAACTGTTTGGAGTTATACAGCAAAATTTGATTCCCTGTCCGGCATTTCAGAACCACATTATGCCCTATGAGAGTACCGGTATAAAAAAAAGATGGTTAAACGGGCTATTCGCAAAGAAGCATGCAGGAGAAATTAATCATATTACCGGCGATATTCATTATCTCGCGCTTTTTTTACCTCGTCGTAATACGATACTTACCATTCACGATTGTGGTGAACTCGATAAGCAGAAAGGTATAAAAAAGTTCATCCTGTGGTTGTTTTGGTTTTATTTGCCCGTAAAGCGGTTACGATACATTACGGTAATTTCCGAAGCCACCCGGACGCATTTACTGCAATATGTAAAAACCAATCCAAACAAAATAAGCGTTATTCCAAACTGCCTGATTGGGAATTATTCTATATCCTGCAGGCCTTTTAATACGAATAAACCTGCTATCCTCCATGTAGGCATCACGCCTAATAAAAACATTGAAAGAGTAGCAGCAGCGTTAGAGGGCATTTCCTGCACATTAACGATAATAGGCAAACCCAGCACGGCCCAAATCGGGGTTTTGAATCATTACAAAATTGAATTTCGTTATAAAAGTGCTTTGTCGCGACAGGAAGTAATAGCGGAATATGCAGCATGTGATATGCTCGTTTTTGCATCACTGCTGGAAGGCTTCGGTTTACCCATTATTGAAGCCCAGGCTTCCGGCAGGCCAGTGGTTACCAGTAACATTCTCCCCATGTCATCAACTGCCGGCAAGGGCGCCAGCCTTGTTAATCCCTATAGTGTACCCGATATCCGGCAAGGAATATTAAAAGTTATACAGGATAAAGCCTACAGACAGCATATAGTTGATGCGGGACTGGAGAACTGCAAACGGTTTGATCCGGGCCGCATAGCAGAGCAGTACAGGGAGCTATATAAAAAGATTATGACAGACAATAATTCTTCCGGATAGGATATCCATTTAATACGAGGTATTTTTTTCAATTTAGTTTCTTCCGTTTATAATTATGTGCGGCATAACCGGTATTCTACATTTTAACCAGCAGCAGGCGCAGGAAGAGGTTATCCGGCGTATCACAAATGCCGTTTCGCACCGGGGTCCCGATGCCGAAGGCTTTTTCATAGAAAATGAAATAGCCCTTGGGCACCGCCGTTTATCTATCATAGACCTTTCCGCTGCCGCCAACCAGCCTTTTACAGATTATTCAGGCAGATACGTTGTGGTGTTCAATGGCGAAATGTATAATTACAGGGAGGTGAGAGGACAAATAAATGACTATCCCTTTCAAACCAGCAGCGATACCGAAACCCTGCTGGCGGCCTATGCCAAATGGGGTACGAATTGCCTTCAATATTTTAAAGGCATGTTCGCCTTCGCGGTATGGGATAAGCAACAAAAAGAATTGTGTTTGGTGCGCGACCGGATGGGGGTTAAACCCCTGTATTATTTTATAGATGAGAAAAAAATCATCTTCGCGTCTGAGATCCGGGCAATTCTTGCCAGCGGGTATGTGCAAAAAAGGGTAGATCAAAAAGCTTTATACGAATATCTTTCGTACCAGTCTGTTAGCTACCCGCTCACTATGATTGAAGGTATACAACAGTTGGAAGCCGGATCCTATATAAAAATAAAGCAGGGCAAAGCGGAAACAGTAAAATACTGGAATGTTTGCGATGCGCCAAAGCAAACAGCATATACAAACGCGGCAACCATCCAACAAAACATAAAGCAACTGCTCGGGCAGTCGGTTCAGCGCCGTTTGGTAAGCGATGTGCCGGTAGGCGCTTTCTTATCCGGCGGCATTGATTCCAGTATCGTGGTAGGCCTAATGTCGGAAGTAGCAAAGGTTAAACCATCCACCTTCAATATTTCTTTTTCCGAAAAGGAGTTTGATGAATCGGAATATGCGGAGCTTATCGCCCGTAAATTCAATACTAACCATACTAAAATCCGGTTATCACCACATAGTATGCTCGATGACCTGGAGCAGGCCTTAACGGCGATGGATACCCCAAGCGGCGATGGGGTGAACAGTTACGTGGTATCCAAAGCCATAAAAAACGCGGGCATAAAAGTAGCCCTATCCGGAGTAGGAGGGGATGAATTGTTTGCGGGTTACCCTATATTCAGCCAGTTTCAAAAACTGCATGCTAAAAGCGCATGGTGGAAATACAGCGCTTTGATCAGGAAGCTCGGAGCGGCATCCCTTTTTCCGGGAAAGTTCTCGAACAAGAAATATCGCTTACAGCAGTTATTAAGGACGCCTTTACCTGATATTGAGCACATGTACCCGGTGCTAAGACAAATGTTATCGCCCCAATTGGCTAAACATTTAACAACCCTTCCGGTCAATGATGGTACAGCGCTGCAAGGTTACTTATTTAAATATAAAGAGCAGCTCCATCAACTACCGGTGTTAAGCCAGGTATCAGTGGCAGAGTATATGGGATACACACAGCATACCCTGTTAAAAGATACCGACCAGATGAGCATGTCGGTAGCACTGGAAGTAAGAGAGCCTTTTTTCGACACCGACCTTGTAGAATACGTGCTGGGCATACCAGACAGGTTCAAGCAGCCGGTATATCCCAAAAGCCTGCTGGTAGAATCGGTAAAGCCGCTTTTGCCCGATGAAATTGTATTCAGGAAAAAACAGGGCTTTGTGTTTCCCTGGAATATCTGGATGAAAAATGAATTACGGTCGTTTTGTACCGGATATATTACCCGTTTGTGCGAAAGAAGCTTTATCAACAGCAGCGCATTACAGCAATACTGGAAACGGTTCTTAAGCAATGACCCATCTATCCGGTGGATGGATATCTGGCTTTTTGTGGTATTGGAATACTGGCTCGAAAAAAATGGCATTGACGAATAGTTTAAAAAAATAATGCTCTTCACCTGCTGGTACGAACCCGGCTTAAAAGGTTCTTTTATCAGTTAACCCCGTGTGATATTTTGCGGTAAATTAAAACCTACAAGCCTGTTTTTATAATAAACTAATTATAAATTTATCCGGTTAACAAACCGGTATACTATATTAACCGGAGCATCGTTTTCTGTTAATACAACCATTTATGAAAATTTCATATATCAGGGAATTAGACGGTGTAAGAGGCATTGCTGCTTTAATGGTGATGTTTTTCCATTTCTTTTTCCAATTGAAAACCGACGATGCTTTTTTGCTGACAGTGAGAAAGCTGAGTTATTTCGGGGAAACAGGAGTTTCTTTATTTTTTGTTTTATCAGGATTTCTCATTACCCGTATACTGATGGCTTCCCGGCAAAATGAACGTTTTTTTTACCATTTTTATTTACGCAGGTCACTCCGTATCTTCCCTTTATATTACCTGTTCCTGGCGGTTTACTATTTTGTTTTTCCACTGGTTAAACATGTACCCCAGGAGCCCTTTTCTATGCAGGCCGTGTACTGGATTTACATGCAGGACTTTGCATTTACCTTCAACTGGGCTGCTGAAGGCCCCGGCCATTTTTGGTCGCTGGCCATAGAAGAACATTTTTATCTTTTTTGGCCGTTGCTGGTATATTATTTAAACAACAAAAAGATCACGTATGTCATATCCGCCATTATTATAACAGCCCTGCTCACCCGTGGGCTGCTGATTGCCGGCAATTATGAATACCGTTTTTTTACCTTTTCCAGGATGGATGAGCTGGCTATGGGAGCATTACTGGCCGTGCTGGAAGCAAAGGGAAAGCTTAAGCAGGTGAAACAAAACAGGAAAAGGTTCCTTTTCCTGTTTATAATAAGCGCCATTCTTGTACTGTTGTTCTGGCAGAGCCTTACCGGCACTTCATCAAATCTTTTCTTCAGGCTAACAAGGTTCCTTATACTTGGATTCGCTTACTTTTCATTTATCGGGTTTGTGATAACGGCCGGACAGGGTTTTTTCATTAAAAAAATGCTGCGTATCCCTCCGCTCATTTATACCGGCAAGATCAGTTACGGACTGTATGTATATCATCCCATTTGCTTTTGGCTGGCCAGGCAGTTTTTCAAAACAGGCAATATATGGATAGAGGCCATACTATGTTTTGCTTTCACCTATATTATTGCTTCGGGCAGTTATTATTTATTTGAAAAAAGATTTTTGAATCTGAAGAAGTACTTTGAATATAAACCCGGTAAAGCAGCCGGAGCATTGGCCGTGCAGCCTGCTTCACCTGCTAATATTATGAACAGGGAATTGTAAGGATCAAATTAGGTTTATTACAAAGCAAGCACCGCTTCAGGTGCGTGCCGGGAGTGCTGCGCTGTTTATTAAGAATATGCTATGTCCGTTCAACCCAAAATAATGGTCTTCACCGACTGGTACGAACCCGGTTTCAAGGCCGGCGGCCCCATCCGTTCCTGCGTGAACTTCGCCGCGTACATGAAGGAGGATTATGCCATATATATTTTCACCGGCGACAGGGACCTTGGTGATAAGCAGGCGTATCTGCAAATTGAAACCAACCGCTGGATAGAAAAAGATGGTGTTCAGCTCTTTTATGCATCTCCCGGCGCGCTGAACTGGGAAAGCATTCTGGTGCATGTACGGGATATTAAGCCGGATTATATTTACCTGAACAATATGTATTCGAAGTATTTTACTATTTATCCGCTGCTGATGAAACGTTTTGGCCTTATTACAGCTAAAGTGATACTGGCGCCAAGGGGCATGTTGAAATCAACAGCGGTACAATACAAACCTGGAAAGAAGAAATTTTTTTTTCAATTATTAAAGCTGCTTAATATACCCGGCAGGATTGTTTTCCACGCTACCGATTCCACGGAAGAAGCCGATATTAAAAATTTGTTTGGAGAGGCGGTTCCTACAAAACAGATCAGCAATTTCCCCCCAATGCAAAAAGATTTGCAGCCTATATATAAAGAAAGCGGATCACTGAAAATAATCTTTACAGGCAGGGTACATCCTATAAAAAACCTGGCTTTTTTATTGCGTTGCCTGCACCTCGTTGCGGGTAGCGTAATGTTAACTATTGTAGCTACTATTGAAGATGAAGGATATTGGTTAAAATGCAGGGAAATAATAGAAAGTTTGCCTCAACCTATCGCGGTTGAACTACGGCAGGATGTTCCGCATCAGGAGATTGAAGAACTGATCAATGCGCACCATCTTTTTGTATTACCCACCCTCGGTGAAAATTTCGGTCATGCCATTTTTGAGGCACTGAGTGCGGGTAGGCCGGTGCTCATCAGTGATCAAACACCCTGGCGCAGCTTGCAGGAACAGCATGCCGGCTGGGATCTGCCCTTAAGCAATGAAAAGGAGTTTGTGCGCGTGCTACAGGAAGTGGCCGGCATGGATGATGAAGCCTTTCAGCAGTGGAGCGCGGGGGCATGGCAGTATGCCAGGAACTTTATGGAAAGTTCGAACCTGAAGGAAAAGTATAAGGAGTTATTCAGTTAACGGCCCATAAGTGACCCGTCTTTGCGAAGCGGAAACGGTTGCTGGATATTAAAAGAATTATACACGCCGAAGCAATCTCCCTGTAGCGAAGCGGAGCAGTAGGCCCATTCAAAGAAATATAATCTGCCTCCGCCATCAGGAGATTGCTTCGTCAGATAGTATTTGGGGCAACATTATTCATCCGGTTGCTTCCTCGCAATGACGTGAGAGCGCAAGCCCCTTGTAGCGAAGCGGAGTAGTAAGCCGATTTAAAAAATATAATCTGTCTCCGCCATTGGAAGATTACTTCGACCTTTAAAAGTATTACGCAGCATTCAAATCCCTTTAGGGTCTCGTAATGACGTTTGTAAAAGGCGGCTTCATTTATATCATAACTAACCAGCACCACACTGTGCTGTATACAGGTGTAACAAGTAACCTGGTAGCAAGGATTCAGGAACACCGGGAGAAAGCATACCCCAAAAGTTTCTCAGCGAGATACAACATCAACAAATTGGTTTACTATGCATTCTTTGAAGCTATTGAGGCGGCAATTGAAGAAGAAAAGCGAATTAAGGGAGGTAGCAGAGAAAACAAAATAAGATTAATCGAAAGTATAAATTTGGGTTGGAAAGATTTATGGGAGGAGATAAAAGAGTGGTGACAATAAACGGCCCGTCTTTGCGAAGCGTAAAAGGATGTTCGAAGTTTGAAGAATTATACACGCTGAAGCCTGCCTGCCGGCAGGCAGGCAATCTCCCTGTAGCGAAGCGGAGCAGTAAGCCAGTTGAAAAAAATATAACCCGTCTCTACCATCAGGAGATTGCTTCGTCAGATAATATTTGGAGTAATATTATTCATCCGGTTGCTTCCTCGCAATGACGGGAGGGCGCAAGCCCCATGTAGCGAAGCGGAGTAATAGGGTAAAATCCGAAGTCAAAAATTCTAAATTCGAAGCAACGATAAACCATCAATATATAATCCTCCTCCGAATCAGGGGATTACTTCGACCCTTAAAAGTATTACGCAGCATTCAAATCCCTTTAGGGTCTCGTAATGACGTTTGTAAAAGGCGGCTTCATTTATATCATAACTTAACAGCACCACACTGTGCTGTATGCAGGCGTAACAAGTAACCTGGCAGCAAGAATAAAGGAACACAAAGAAAAAAAGCACCCGAAAAGCTTTTCAGCCAGGTATAATGCTGACAAACTTGTTTATTATTTTTTCTTTCCAACCATAATGGAAGCAATTGAAGAGGAGAAAAGAATTAAAGGAGGAAGTCGGGAAAATAAAATTAAAATAATTGAAAGCATGAATCCCGGTTGGAAGGATTTGTGGGAAGATATAAAGGAGTGGTGATATATCAAAATGCCCATTATAACAACGTCCTTGCGAGGCGTAAGCAGATGTTGGAACTTTGGAGTTCCGTCCACGCCGAAGCAAGCCCATTGCAGCGAAGCGGAGTAGTAAGCCGGTTTAAAGGATATTGATTTGTCTTCGGTATTAGGAGATTGCTTCGTCGCACAGTAATTCAGTTAACATTATAAATTCGAATGCTCCTCGCAATGGCGATAGGGATGAGGAGATTGCCATTATCTTTGCCACATTACCTAAATATTGAGGGAATAAGCATAGATGTCAGCAAATACAATAAATAATAAAAGCTTTAGTACAGATGTATATTTTAGGAATTAATGCCTATCATGCCGATTCATCAGCAGCTATTTTTAAAGATGGTGAAATGATAGCGGCTACGGAAGAGGAACGCTTTACAAGGGTAAAGCACTGGGCTGGCTTTCCGGTACAGGCCATTCAATTTTGTTTGCGCGAAGCAGGTATTTCATTAAATGAATTAGATTATATCACTATTGGCAGGAATGCCAAAGCTAAACTAATGAATAAAGTAGGCTATCTCCTTTCCAATCCTTCGCTGATCGCCGGAGCTTTTAGCCGGTACAAAAATGCACAGCAGGTGTCCGGCTTAGAAGATGAATTCACAAAAATTGATCCATCGGCCAACTACAGCAGCCTTAAACATAAGATCAAAAATATAGAGCATCACCGCAGCCACCTGGCTTCGGCTTTTTTTGCCTCGCCGTTTGAAGAAGCCGCCCTTCTTTCCATAGATGGTTCTGGCGACTTTACCACCACAATGATCGGTATCGGCCGGGGAAATAAAATTGAAGTTTTGGATAGTGTGGATTTTCCCGTTTCCTGCGGGTTGTTTTATACAGCTTTCACGCAATTTTTAGGTTTCCCCCATTACGGCGATGAATATAAAGTAATGGGGCTGGCTCCTTACGGAGAAGCTAAGTATACAGACAAAGTAAAAAAAGTGCTCCGCTTTTTACCCAATGGCTTATATACCTGGAACCAGGAATATTTTGTACCGCCTACAAAGGCAGGGTTTAAGTACGAAAATAACATGCCTTATGTGGGCAATCTGTTTTCTGATAAATTTATTGAAGAATTTGGCGCGCCCCGGAAGAAAGAAGAAGAACTCACACAATATCATAAAGATATCGCCACTTCCGTACAACGGGTTACGGAAGAACTGATCTTTCATATCCTGAAAAAATTGAAAGAAAGAACAGGTATGAAGAATGTATGCATCGCCGGAGGGGTGGCGCAAAATTCGGTTGCCAATGGTAAGGTTGCGGAAGCCACTGGTTTTGAAAACGTATATATCCCTTCTGCCGGGCACGATGCGGGTATTTCCATGGGCTCGGCTTTATATCTCTATAATCATGTTCTTGAACAACCAAGAGCAAAGCCCGTATGGTCTGCTTATACGGGTAGTAAATTTTCGAATGAAGAAATTGAAAGCTTTCTTCAGTCAAGAGGCATTGTATATAAGCGATTGGCCGATGAAGCGTTATTTGATATTGTTACGGAAAAGCTGATAGAACCCGGCGTGGTAGGTTGGTTTAACGGAAGAGCCGAGTTTGGTCCAAGAGCTTTGGGCGCACGGTCTATTATTGCTGATCCCAGAAACTCCAAAGCGAAAGATCTGTTGAACTTAAAAATCAAAAGACGGGAAAGTTTTCGTCCGTTCGCGCCTTCTATCCTGAAAGAATATACAGGCGACTATTTTACAAAAAAAGATGAAGTGCCTTTTATGGAAAAGGTATTTCCTATAAAAAAAGAAAAGCAGGCGGAAATACCCGCGGTAACACATGTAGATGGTACAGGCCGGTTGCAGACGGTAGACAAAAATATTTCTCCCCGCTATTACGGGCTGATAGACGCGTTCAGAAAAAAAACCGGCGTTCCCATTTTGCTGAACACTTCTTTCAATGAAAATGAACCCATAGTTAATACGCCTGCGGAAGCATTGGATTGCTTTTTAAGAACACAGATGGATATGCTGGTACTGGAAAATTGCGTGATAGAACGAAAATAACGATATACTTTATATTTTATAACTACAATATGAAAAAAATTCTTATTACAGGTTCTTCTGGGTTAATTGGTTCAGAAGTGTGTATGTATTTTGCAAATAAAGGTTGGGAGATTTACGGATTGGATAACAACCAACGGGCCGTTTTTTTTGGTGAACAAGGAGATACGAGGTGGAACCAGAAGCGGCTGCAAACCACACTCAAAAATTTTCGTCACCATGAAATGGATATCCGTAATCGTGAAGGAATTTTAAAACTGGTTAAAGATATCGCTCCCGATGCAATCATACATACGGCCGCTCAACCCAGTCACGACAAGGCAGCCAACATTCCGTTTGATGATTTTGATACTAATGCAGTGGGTACTTTCAATTTGTTAGAGGCAACCCGCCAGCATTCTACATCTGTTCCATTTGTACATATGTCTACTAATAAAGTTTATGGTGATGCTCCAAATGAAATACCAATGGTTGAATTAGATTCAAGATGGGACTATGCTGACAATACTTATCGGAATGGCATACCCGAAACTTTTCGGATAGATCATTCTAAACATTCACTGTTCGGTGCATCAAAGGTAGCAGCTGATGTGTGCGTACAAGAGTATGGACGGTATTTTAATATGCCAACAGCCTGTTTAAGGGGAGGATGTTTAACTGGACCAAATCATACGGGAGTGGAACTACATGGCTTTTTGAGTTACCTGATACGCTGTAATCTGGAAGAGAAAGAATATACGATTTTTGGCTATAAAGGGAAACAGGTTAGAGATAATATCCATTCTTATGATGTTGCCAATTTTATTAACGCGTTTATTGAAGCACCCAGAATTGCCGAAGTATATAACATTGGTGGTGGAAAAGAAAATACCTGTTCATTGCTTGAAGCTTTTGAATTGATCTCGGGTATTTCCGGTAAACCAATGAAGTACAGGTACGATAAAAATAATCGTAGCGGGGATCATATTTGTTATTATAGTGATTTGCGTAAGATGAGGTCGCATTACCCCGGTTGGGCTATCACTAAAGATCTTAACACCACTTTTACAGAGATTTATCAATCATGGATCAGCCGAAACAGCAAAAAATAACCATTGTTAATAAAAATTATCCCCCCAATCGGGGTATTACAGGAGAATCGGCCAATGAACTTGCTGTATGGTTACAGGACAATGGTTTTCAAGTTAAAATTATACATACGGATGGCGGATATGCGGGAGGTGAAAAATACACAGATCCTGCAGGAGAGCTTATATCGGTTAAAAGTATCTATAATGGCAAACGTAAACTGATCCGGCTTTTCGCAAGCTTTGTGGAAAGCTACAGATTAATCAGAAAAGCAAAACAGAAAGGGGAAGGATTGCTGATTATAATGACAGATCCTCCCTTTTTGATTTTATGGAGTGCATTGCTGCTCAAGAAAAAAAAATGGGCTTATTGGTCAATGGATATTTACCCCGAAGCGTTTGCGGCAGGGAAGTTAATATCTCATCGTAACTTATTATATAGAGTATATAAAAAAATAATGCAGAAAAGCCCTCCACATTATATTATTGCCCTGGGCGAACTTCAATTAGAATTTATTCTACGTAACTACCGCATTGCAGTACCAAATACAATCCTTCCATGTGGCATTAAAAAAAGCGGTATCAATACTACTAAAGTAACATCAATGCCCAACTGGAAAAATGATAATAAAATCATTTTAGGGTACTGTGGTAATCTTGGTGAAGCCCATTCTAAAAACTTCTTATTGACTATTATAGAATTATTAGATGCAAATAAATATTCGCTGGTGCTTTCGGTATATGGTTCAAAAGCCGGTGATGTCGTGTCTGTAGCTAAAAATAAGACTGGCGTAATTGTTACAGAGCATGTTCAACGCAACCATTTAAAATATATTGATGTTCATCTGGTAACCCTTTTACCAGAATGGAATCATATATGTGTCCCATCTAAAGCCATCAGCGCAGTGTGTGAAGGGGGGGTACTCCTGTTTTGTGGGAACAAGGAAAATGATAATTGGAGTTATCTTCAAAAGGCCGCATGGTTTATAGAAGAATCTGATAAGATGAGATCACAAATAAAGAATTTTTTGTGTGAGCTGACAAATGATGAAATTCAGCAAAAAAAGATAGAGGCAGATAAGCTTTCACTACAAATGGAAACAATTAAACAAAAGGCATTCGGGTGTATTGCGGAGTTCGCACAACAATGATGCATCAGGTACTATTTTTTCAAACTTCAGAATTCAACTATTCAATTTGAACCAAAACCCAGGCTCAGCCCTCAAATAAAATAGCTATAGTTGTGGCTACTGAAAATGAGAAAGCAGCAGCGAAGTGAAGTCACACCCTAAAGGTCACCAATGCGCTTATCGCGTACTTTCCCAATCTCAACCCTGTTTGCCGTGACAGATATCAAATATCAAATTTAAAATCTCCTGTTCCATGTTTTCCCTCTTCAAAAAAAAGCCGCCTGCTTTCAGTGGTAACCTCAGTGTACTGAAATGCGATATGCATTCGCATCTTATACCCGGCATAGACGATGGATCGCCGGATATGGATACTTCTATACAACTCATTGAAGGGCTGCGCGATGCGGGGTATGAAAAGCTGATCACTACCCCTCACCTCATGTTTGACCTGTACCCCAATAACCGGCAGATCATCATGCGGGGATACGAAAAGCTGAAAGCGGAACTGGAAAAAAGGAATATCAAAATGGAGTTGCAGGCCGCGGCGGAATATTTTTTAGATGATCATTTTGACAGCCTGCTGCAGAAAGATGAACCGCTGCTCACGATAAAAGATAACCTGGTGCTGGTGGAGTTTTCATTTGCCAGCGCGCCGCTCGACTACAAAGAGAAGTTATTCAACCTCCAGATGAAGGGTTACAAACCTATACTGGCCCATCCGGAACGATACGTTTATTTTCATCAAAAGCCGGAAAAATATGAGGAATTGAGAAATGCCGGTTGTTTATTCCAGGTAAATATTCTTTCCCTAAGTGGCTATTACGGCAAGACCGTAGCCCAAATAGCAGCGTGGCTTTTTAAACTCAGGTACATTGAGCTTTTAGGTACCGACCTTCATCATCACAGGCACCTTGCGCATTTGCAAAGCCCGGAAGTATATCAAAAAGTAAATGAAATTGCCGCAGCGTTGCCGCTCCTTAATAACCAGTTATGACGGTGACGGGTTACAGGTTTCATGTTGCAGGGTACAGGGTACAGGGTACAGGGTGCAGGGTGCAGGGAACCAAAAATAAATTTGAATTCAGGTGGAAGCTACCAGCATTCAGCGGTCATCCATGAGCAGGGAAGTGCACACAAAGCGTACTTCTGCTTGTCATTTAATAGTTTACCAACTGATAGCCGATGGCTGATAGCTGAAAGCCTGTAGCCAACGATCACAAAAAAAGTCACCCCGTTGCCGGGATGACTTCAATGTATTTGTGCTGTAAAGCAATTAAGCAATTTCTACTTCAGCGCCAGCTTCTTTCAGCTTGGCTGCAACTTCATCGGCTTCAGCTTTGGCAACACCTTCCTTAATAGGTTTGGGAGCGCCGTCAACTAAGTCTTTCGCTTCTTTCAGCCCTAAGCCGGTAAGGTCTTTAACGATCTTTACCACGCCTAATTTGTTAGCTCCTGCAGCTTTCAATATTACGTTGAACGCTGTTTTTTCTTCCGCGGCGGGTGCAGCAGCAGGACCAGCAGCTACGGCCACTGCAGCAGCAGCGGGCTCAATACCATACTCGTCTTTCAGGATCTTTGCTAATTCGTTTACTTCTTTTACTGATAAGTTTACCAACTGATCAGCAAATGCTTTTAAATCTGCCATTGTTATCAAATTTTTTCCGCCTTCATTGCCTGTGCTCCGGCGGAGTTATTAAAAAAACTTGTTGTATATTATCCCCCAGGCCGGGGATAAGTAATTTGAAAATATTGCAATTTGAAAATTTGAAAATGTAATTCGCAATAAAGAAAGTCATTTTCAAATTGCCACATTCATTAATTTACTCTCTTCTTTCCTTGAATTTCAGAAAAATATAGCAACTTGACCTGGGTAGCCCATTAGCACATTGCCATATTTTCAAATTTTCAAATTAATTCGCTCTTTCTTCCAAAGCCTTTATCAGCCCTGCTAATTTGTTACCGGCGTTTAATGCGCTCATCACATTTTTGGCAGGCGACTGTAACAGTCCGATGATTTCACCGATAAGATCATTTTTGCTCTTGAGCGCAGTTAACGTTTGTAACTGGTCGTCGCCCGCAAACACATCACCATCAATAAAAGCCGCTTTAAGCTCAGGCTTTTTACCGTTGTTTGCTTTACGAAATGAGCTGATGATCAATGCCGGCTCTTTGGCGTTTTCTGAAAACAGCAAAGCGGTTACATTATTTAATGAATCATACACCCCCGCAAATCTTTCATTATCTAAAGACTCCAGCGCCTTTTTGATAAGGGTATTCTTTGCTACTTTCATTTCCACCTGCTTGTCGAAGCAGGCGCGGCGCAGGTTAACTACCTGTGCTACTGACAAAGATTCGGTATCGGTAACGTAAAAATTATTGTATTGAGAGAACTTGCCTTTCAGCAATTCAATCACTTCGTTTTTTTCCTGTTTGGTCATACAAAAAGATTTTTGTGCTGTAAAAGCATTAGTTCACAAATGATTTGGTGTCAATAGCAATGCCGGGGCTCATGGTGCTGGCCATGTACGCGCTTTTGAGGTAGGTGCCTTTAGCGGTTGACGGCTTTGCCTTAATGATGGCATTGATGAATTCCTGGCTGTTTTCCACGATCTTTTCGGGAGCAAAACTTACGCGTCCCACGGATGCATGAATAATACCGGCTTTATCCACCTTAAATGCTATTTTACCACCTTTTACTTCATTTACAGCTGCAGCTACATCATTGGTAACGGTTCCTGTTTTGGGGTTAGGCATCAGGTTGCGGGGACCCAATATTTTACCCAGCTTACCAATTTTGGGCATTACAGCGGGAGTAGCCACAATTACATCCACATCAACCCAGCCGCCTTCAATTTTGGTTACAAATTCATCTAGTCCCACATAATCGGCGCCTGCAGCTCTCGCGGCTTCTTCTTTATCGGGTGTACAAAGTACCAGTACTCTTTTTGTTTTACCTGTTCCGTGTGGTAAGGTAACCGTACCCCGGATGGCCTGATCCGCTTTTTTAGGATCAACGCCCAGGCGGAGGTGGATATCAACCGAGCTGTCGAATTTTGTTGTATTCACTTCCTTAACAAGAGCGGAAGCCTCCTTCAGTGAATACGCCTTATTTTTATCTATTTTAGCTTCCGAAGCTTTTCTTTTTTTACTGATTGCCATTT
This sequence comes from Agriterribacter sp., assembly GCF_035445465.1. NCBI lineage: Bacteria > Pseudomonadati > Bacteroidota > Chitinophagia > Chitinophagales > Chitinophagaceae > Agriterribacter > Agriterribacter sp. The sequence continues at coordinate 135,838 of NZ_DAOMQT010000002.1, read as the reverse complement.
TCTTTCAGTTTTTGGAAAGTGAAGATTTAATTTTCCCATGGGGCTTTACCATCAACAGTAATACCCATGCTGCGTGCCGTGCCGGCAACCAGGCGCATGGCGCTTTCCGTAGTAAAGCAATTCAGGTCGGCCATTTTATCTTTAGCGATCAATTCAACCTGGTCCCAGTTTACTTTACCTACTTTGTTGCGGTTAGGTTCTTTAGAACCTTTTTGCACTTTGGCAGCTTCCAATAACTGAACGGATGCGGGGGGAGTTTTAATGATAAACTCGAAAGACTTGTCGGAATACACCGTAATCAATACGGGGAGCACTTTACCCATTTTATCCTGCGTACGCGCATTGAACTGCTTACAGAATTCCATGATATTGATACCCTTGGAACCCAACGCTGGACCTACAGGTGGCGCAGGATTAGCCTGCCCGCCTTTTACCTGCAGCTTTACATATCCGGTAATTTCTTTTGCCATTTTTTTACATTTTTTGGTGTTAACGTGACGCTTTCGGCGCCACTCCCAAACAAAAAGAACTTTTTGGGGCGGCAAAGATACCGGGAATATATTATTTGGCAAAATTAAATGAGCAGGTTCCTGGCGCCTTGTATTCCTGCACCCTGTGGCCCGCCCCCATTTTCAAACCGGCATACCAGCCTGCCGTTCGCCCGGATGAACGTTTCGGACGGGGATGGCTGGTTCTTACCTTTCCCCTTTTACATCTTTCCATGCCCATAAATGCATACAGGCGTAGCTGCGGTAAGGCGCCCATTTTTGTGATATGCTTAATATCTGCCGCCTGAAATCTTTTTTATCCGTATTGTCCAGCGTATACAAATGCCGCATAGCTGTTTGTATGCCCAGGTCATCGGCCGAAAAAACATCTTCCCGCCCAAGTGCAAACATCAGCAGCATTTCCGCTGTCCACCTGCCCACACCTTTTATTTGTGTAATATAAGCAATCACTTCTTCGTCATCCATTAGGTTCAGCTTGCGGGCGGTTATTCCCTGCTCCATAGCAAATGCGGCTACGTTCAGCACATAGCTGGTTTTGGCAGCCGACAGGCCAATGGAGCGTAAAACTTCAAATGGCGTTTGGCTTATCTGCAGGGTGCTGGGCCTGGCGCCCCCATACAGGTTAAGAAAACGTTTGTAAATAATATCAGCTACTTTAACCGAAAGCTGCTGGCTCATAATAGAAGCGCAGAGGTAAAGATAAATATCCCTCCTTTTCTTTAACTGAAGTGGCTTTTGCCATTGGAGCAGGCTTTTCAGTTGTTTGTCGTTACAAAGATGTGCCACATAATGCATGGGTAAGCCCTTTAAATGATATTCCAGCTTACATTTCCGTCTTTCTCATCTTTTAATATAATGCCCTGCTGTTGCAGCTCGTTGCGTATTTTGTCGGAGGTTGCGAAATCCTTTCTCGCTCTTGCTTCCTTCCTGATCTGTATCAGCAACTGTAACACCCCGTCTAAGTGTTTGTTACTGGTGGCCTTATCATCCTTCAATCCAAAAACATCCGTTAAATAGGTGGTAAACTGCTTTTGCAGCAATTCAAATGTAAACCGGCTGATGCTGTTTAACGGAATTTGCCCGCCCTTAAAAGAATTGATAACGGGAACTAATTCAAACATATTAGCCAGCACTTTTGCCGTATTAAAATCATCGCTCATGGAAATATCAAACTCCGTGATCAGCCCGCGGCAGCGGCTGTCCGTTTCACTGTCTGATGCCGTTTCCTGAAGGCCCGATGCCTGCTGCTGCAAATGTTCAAGATTTTCATATGCTTCCCATAATCTTTTCAATCCTTTTTCAGCGGCCTGCAAAGCTTCATTACTGAAATCGAGCGTACTCCGGTAATGCGTTTGCAGCATAAAAAAGCGTACCGTCATGGGTGAATAGGCTTTCTCGAGCAATGGATGATCGCCTGTGAATAATTGTTCCGGTAAAAAGCCATTGCCCGCGCTTTTACTCATGCGCGCACCATTAACGGTGAGCATATTGGTATGTATCCAGTAATGAGCAGGACTTACATTATAGCAGGCCTGCGATTGTGCAATTTCGTTGGTATGATGCGTTGCCGCCAGGTCCATTCCGCCGCCATGAATATCAAATTGTTTTCCCAGATATTTTTCACTCATTGCCGAACATTCTATATGCCAGCCAGGGAAGCCCATGCCCCAGGGAGAGGGCCATTGCATTAAATGTTCCGGTTTTGCTTTTATCCATAATGCAAAATCCAGCCGTCCCTTCTTTTCATCCTGCCCGCTGAGGTCGCGGGTACCTTCCAGCAAATCTTCCAGCTTCCTGTTGGTAAGAATGCCATAGGGTTTTTCCTTGTCGTATTTCTCCACGTCGAAGTAAACGGTACCATCTACCTCATAAGCATAGCCGTTTTTGAGGATATGCTTTACCATTTCAATTTGTTCTGAAATATGACCGGTTGCCGTAGGCTCAATGGTAGGAGGAAGGTTGTTGAACAGTTCCATCACCTTATGAAAGCCCAGGGTATATTTCTGAACAATTTCCATAGGTTCCAGCTTTTCCAGCCGGGCTTTTTTTGAGAATTTGTCATCACCTTCATCCCTGTCGCCCTCCAGGTGTCCTGCATCGGTTATATTGCGTACATACCTTACTTTATACCCGAGGTATTTTAAATAACGGTATATGATATCAAAGGAAATAAAAGTACGGCAGTTGCCTAAGTGCACATCGCTGTAAACCGTAGGGCCGCATACATACATACCCACGTGGCCCGGCGTAATGGGCGTAAACACTTCTTTTTGCCTGCTCAATGAATTATAAACCTTCAGTTCTGCCATACCGCTGTTTAATGTTGTATATGTTTATTGCAAATATAAACGGAATAAATATTCCGGTTGATAAACCCCGTGTTAAACACGGCCGCAAGCAGCTATTTGGCGTTCAGTTGAATATCTGCAACCACGGGTATATGGTCCGACAATATTACAGGCACCCGGGTACACTGCTTAATGGTAAAACGGGGATCGGTAAAAATATAGTCTATCCGGAGGGTAGGAAGGCGGCGCATAAAATTGGATGAAAAGTTGTAGAAGGTTTGTCCAAAACCAAATCCTCCGGCAATAAAAGCGTCTCTTTTATTATTTTTTACAGAAAAGTAAGCATAGGAATTGGGCACATCGTTTAAGTCGCCACAAAAAATCTCAGGATATGCGCTTTCATCTAATTGCCTCCGTATAATATCGGTTTGCACTCCCCGCTTCTTAAAAGCAACGCGCATTTTCCGGACAATGTTTTTTGAGGCGTCAATTCTTTCATTGGGGTCGTTCCTGATCTTTGAAAGATCGCTATAATCCTCCGGCATAAACCGGTAGGATTGCAAATGAGCGGTAAAAACGCTTATGGTATCGGCATTATATATAATGTCCGCCTTTAGCAGGCTTTCCACCTTATCTTCCCCGTTCTGGGGCATATTTGTTCTTGCAGAATATACAATAGGGTATTTTGAAAAAATAGCTGTACCGCTGTAATTGTCTCTATATCTTTCAAAATCTCCCGGGAAATAATAATACCGGTATCCCATCTCCCTAAGATAAGTGAGATTATTAAACCATTTAACGCTTTCTATGCCATAAAACTCCTGAATGGCAATAATATCCGGGTCGTAATCGCGTATAACACCAAATATACTTTCACGGTGGGCAATCCGCGTTTTTCTATTTTTAATATCCTCCGGAGGAAAAAAACTTTTGATATTCCAGGTCATGATCCGCAAAGTGCCTGCTGCCTTTTTTTCTTTATCAAAGGAACTAAAAGGATGGAATGCGAAAACCGATGCAATATTCTTCCACCCTAACAGTAAGGCAATAATGGCGAGCCAGCTCCAGCGCGACCGGGCAAAAATCCATACCGCTAAAAAAACAAGCAATATAATAAGGAGATAGGGGAAAGCCAGTCCCAGGAATCCAAAAAACCACCAGGTAGCAGGATTCAAAAAAGGCGAGAGGCAGGCGGTTAAGAAAACAACAACAACAACCAGATAAACAATAAGTAAAAAACGCCTGATGAATGTGCGGACCATGCAGTAAAGTTAATTATAGATCTTCTTCGCCTGCCCGGTGTAAAATATCTTTTTCGTCATGCGAAAGGCTATGATAGCCGGTTCTGTTGATCTTGTCTAAAATTTCATCAATGCGTTCCTGGTTTAAGTTGGGTTTCTTTTTATATGGTGGCTTGCCATGGGTATCATAAAAAATACGGCGGCGGGCCGAATCCGGATCAGGCGCTTTATCCGGGTTAAATAAATCAAAAAACCAGTCGTATAGCCTATTCATCCAGCTTCCGGGGTCATAGCCTTTATTTAAACGCTTCACAAATAAAAAGCCAGTTGCCGCTCCTGCCAACTCTCCGCCGTAAGCAGCCGGGTTATTAAAAGAAGTTCCCGCAAAACTGATTGCCGCGTAAATCACCGTTAATACCCATAATGGAATACCTCCATTGAGCATGGGAAAGAAGCGATACCCGGGAGCGGCCACTGTAGCTGCTACGGCAATGGCCATAACACAGGCATTGGCGCCCGACAAGGTCATTGCGGAAGCATGAGGAGCCAGCGAAGGAAGGAAATTACTGCACAAAATATATACTATGGCTCCTGCCAGCCCGCCGTAAATATACAGGGGTGCTAACCTTCTGCTACCCAATAAACTCTGAATAATGAACCCGAAAGCCCATAACCAAAGCATATTGGCAATAAGGCTCCATATATCAATATGGGAAAACATGAAAGTAAGTAATGTCCACGGGCGGGTAAGCAATTTGCCCGCGCCGGCAGGCAATACAAACCAGGCTGCTATATCATTCTGAAACCGGGTAAGATCAATATCCGAAAGCTGGTAAACCGACCGGATAAGGAAAAGAATAGCGGTAACCAGTATATTAATGATAATGATCCGTACCAGCGCGTCGTTATCGGCGCCAAAAAAAACCTTCCTCGTTTTTGTTTGCTCAAGCACCCCCATACTTAAAAATTTACACTTCAGCTTAACACGGCAAAATTACTAATAAAATCTGCTGCGCTTTGTTTTATTCCAGTATAATACCAGCAAAAAGCCTACCAGAGCGCCGCCCAAATGTGCCCAGTGAGCTACATTATCGCCGGCCGAATTACGTACGCCCATAAAGAACTCCATGGCGGCATACATCAATACAAACCATTTGGCCTTGATAGGTATAAAAAAATACAGGTAAATAAGGCTGTTGGGGAAAAGATATCCAAAAGCGGCAAGACAACCGAAAACGGCGCCCGAAGCCCCTACCGTTGGAGTATTTACTTTGAAATTGGGGGAATATAAAAGTTCCTCCTGCTGAAGCGCGGGTAAAGAATGAAAAAGTTGCATGATGGGAACATTCTCATAGTATAAAACACCCAAATGCAATATCCCCGCCCCCAATCCGCATGCAATATAAAAAATGAGAAATCTTTTAGCGCCCCAGTAATTTTCCAAAACATTGCCAAACATCCATAAAGCAAACATATTAAAGAAAATATGTCCCAGGCTTCCATGCATGAAAAGGTGGGTGACCAGCTGGTGAGGGCGAAAGTATACAGAATGCACATCATGCAGGGCAAAAAGGTTTTCCAATGAGCCCATTCCGGTTTGCTCAAAAGTTACCTGTGCTAAAAATACCAACCCATTGATGATCAGTAAATTTTTCACAACTACCGGCAATACCTGGAATCCACCCGGGCGAAATTCTGTCATAATGATTCAATTGATTAGGTGCGAAAATAAACTAAGCGGGATAATAAACCGCAATGTGGTTTTTTTATCGCCGCCACAATAACATTATTTTAGTTTTAGCTGTACCACATTTTCAATATGGTGGGTGTGCGGAAACATATCTACGGGCTGCACTTTCGTTACCTCGTATTTTTCATTAAGCAATTGCAGATCCCTGGCCTGCGTGGCGCTGTTGCAACTTACGTATACTACCAGGGGGGCCTCCATTTCTAATATTTTCCGTACTAATTTTTCATGCATGCCGGCCCGCGGGGGGTCGGTAATAATTACATCAGGTTTACCCTGCTGCGCAATGAAAGTATCATTGCATACATCAATCACATCGCCTGCAAAAAAAACGGCATGATCAATGCCATTTAATAAGGCATTTTCCTTAGCATCAGTTATGGCTTCGGGTATCAGTTCCACCCCTATTACTTTTTTTGCCAGCCTGCTTACAAAAATACCAATGCTGCCCGTGCCGCAATACAGGTCGTATACGGTTTGGTTACCGGTTAGTTCAGCAAAATTGCGGGTTACCTGGTACAACTTTTCGCCCTGCCTGCTGTTGGTTTGAAAAAAAGACTTTGGGCTTATTTTGAACTGAAGATCTTCCAAACGTTCCGTAATATATCCCTTGCCGTAATATATTTGGGGCGCCAGGTCGTATATGCTATCGTTTTTCTTTGAATTGATGGTATACAGCAATGTAGTTATGGAAGGCGCCTGCTCCAAAAGATGGTTCAGCAGCTTTTTCCGCTCCGCTTTTTCGTCGTAGGCCAAACAAATATTTACCATTACTTCGCCTGTTGTGCATACGCGGATAATAAGGTTACGCAGCCATCCGGTATGTTGCCGGATATCATAAAACGGGTAGCCCTGCTGCATGGAAAAATCACGCACGGTGTTTTTGATAAGGTTGGCGGGTTCTTCCATCAGGTGGCAGGTAGTAATATCAATAACCTTATCAAAAATACGTGGTACATGGAAGCCAAGCGCCGGGTCTTCTTTTCTTTCGCTGCGGGGTTGTAATGGTAAGGGATCCTTTTGTATTTCATCCCATGTTTTATACCTGTGATTGCTAAACGTGAATTCTAATTTATTACGGTACCGTACCGTTCTGTCGCAGCCCAGGATAGGCATTAGCGGGGGTAAGCTAATATGCCCCAGCCTGCGCAGGTTTTGCTCCACTTCATTTTGCTTATATTCCAATTGCTTTTCATAAGGCAGCATCTGCCATTTGCAACCACCGCAAACCCCAAAATGACTGCAAAATGGTTGGGTTCTGCTGGCAGACAATGTATGTATACGAATAGCTTTCCCTTCCGCCCAGTCCTTTTTATTCTTTCCCAGTAATACATCCACCACATCGCCGGGAACTGCTCCCTCAATAAAAATAACTTTCCCGTTAACCCTGCTCAGGGATTTACCTTCCGCCGCATAATCCTCCACCAGCACCTGCTCCAGCACCTGGTTTTTAACTTTTTTTCTGCTCATAAACAGCAAAAGTAAGCGTTGTGTGTCATGCTGCGTCTAAACCTACAGCCAATCCTTCTCTTCAAGTTCGAATATCCCGTCTGCTTTACAATTAAGTATTGTGGCAATTTTAAAGGCTAACGTGGCAGAAGGAACAAACCTTCCTGCTTCAATTGCAATGATGGTTTGCCGGGCAACTTTCACTTTTTCAGCCAATTCTGCCTGTGTCATATTTTGCCTTGCCCGCTCAACTTTTATAAGATTCTTCATTCCGCGTCATTTAACGTTGCCTTGTGCTTTAAGTAATGAAAGCTTATTATGGCGATAATGAGCGTTAGAGCCAAAAACTGATAAGCTGAAACAGAAAGGATTATATCATGCCCCCGTTTAAAACGCCAATTCAGGAAAAGGTAATTATAGAGCTCAGTAATAGAAAACGCTACAATAATAGCCCATGTTAATGCTTTAAATTTGAGCCCATGTATCATTTCGTCATCTGTTCTTTCTTTGGAAAAAAAGATAAAGACAAGTCCCCAGCTAAGTCCGATGGCTAATTCATTTATATCGAAAATTCCCTTTTTATGATACTGCCGGAAAAAGCTGATCACTCCTGCAATAATGATCAATATCCCTAAAATTTTTGTCCAATAGGAGTAAGGAAAAGGATTGTGCTTCATAAAAGTAACTTTTACATTACCAAATGTAATGTATAGCTTACATTTTCACAAAATTTATTTTACCTCTTAAATAAAGGTGAACATTTTATGCAAATAAGATAATGGTGGTGGTTTGGACAGGATTTTAATGTATTTTGCTTTGGTTGTTAACCGGTTATGCTTTACAGGAAGGATAAAAAAATGCTGAGAAAGTAAAAGGAAGTGTGCATTCGTTTAAACGGGAGATTGCCAACGGATCGGCGAAAAATTAATAGTTAAAGAAAAATTAATTTTCAAAGAAAAAATACTGTAGATTTGGTGCTGAAATAAAAAAAAGGTCTTCTGTAGAAACAGATGACCTCTAACGATTGCTTGCCATATGAAAATTCTTAATAAGTCTTGTTCTGTAAATGATTGCAGTTTGCTGCTTTCATTTGGATGCCTCTAACACTTGCCGGATTCTTGCTTCACGATTGCTTGCTTTTTCTTCTTTTCTCACTTGCTGATGTAAAAGTAACACACGAATTATTGCCCTGCAAAACAAGTTGTTCGTAATTTTATCATGCCAAAAAGGGGTATGGTAATGCAAAACCCTTTGTGGAACTGCATTTCAGGAAATTTTTATTATGATGCCCAACAGTTTTACAGATGCTTTATTTCAATTGGTTCGATCACTCGAAAAGTCTGAAAAAAGACATTTCAAGCTATATATAAAAAGAAGCTCGGGTAAAGAAGACCTGAAGATCATTCAACTGTTTGACGCTTTGGAGAAGCTGAACGAGTACGATGAAAAGCAGTTGCTCGCTAAGCTGAAAGGCGTTACCAAACCGCAGTTGGCTAATTTAAAAACACACTTATATAAACAGCTTTTATCGAGCCTGCGCCTGCTTAAAACCACCGAAAATACTGATCTTCAACTGAGTGAACACCTCGACCATGCCCGTTTGCTCTATAACAAGGGCTTAAAAATACAAAGTCTCAGAATATTGGAAAAGGCCAAGGAACTGGCCAAAACCAACCAGAAATTCAATTTCCTGGCACAGGTTATTTCGCTGGAAAAGAAAATAGAGACGCTGCATATTACCCGCAGCACGCTTGAGAAAACGGAAGACCTTACCCACGAAGCACTTGAGATCAGCGCGCATATTGACAGGGTAACCCGTTTGTCGAACCTGGCATTACTACTATACCGCTGGTATGTTAAGTTTGGACATGCCCGTAATGTGGAAGATGAAAAGGATATCAAAGCGTTTTTTAAAAGTAATATCCCACCTGCCATTCATACGATTAACGGCTTTTATGAAAATCTTTACCTGTACCAGAGCTATTGCTGGTATGCCTTTATACGGCAGGACTTTTTAATGTATTACCGGTACAGCGAAAAATGGATGGACTTATTTGAAGCGCATCCCGCCATGATCGCTGTGGAAATGGGACACTTCATAAAAGGCATGCACAATTTGCTGAACGCTCATTTTGACCTGCGCAATTACAGGAAGTTCCAGGGCACGTTGCGCCGGTTTGAAACATTTGCCAAAACACCGGTTGCCAGGCATCACGACAATTTCCGCATTCATACTTCTATCTACATTAATGTTGCCCGGGTGAACTGGCACCTTATGACAGGTACTTTTAAAGAAGGACTGGCATTGATCCCTGAAATAGAGGCTAACCTTAAAGAGTATGCGCTTTATGTAGACCGGCACCGCATACTGGTGTTTAACTACAAAATTGCCACCCTGTATTTTGGGGCGGAACAATATGAAAAAGCGATTGATTACCTGCAAAAGATCATTAATGGCCCGCTTGACCTGCGCAATGACCTTCAATGCTATGCCCGGCTGATGCACCTGATGGCGCACTATGAACTGGGTAATGATGAGATCATTGAATCGCTTATAAAATCGGTTTACCGATTTATGGCCAAGATGAAAAACCTTACCGTTGTGGAAGAGGAAATGTTCCGCTTCCTGCGCAGTTCTTTCCATGTTTCACCACGCCGGTTAAAACCCGAACTGGAAAAATTCCTGTATAAAATCAAGCACCTCGAAAAAAATCGTTTTGAAACCCGGGCTTTTGCTTATCTCGATGTTATTTCCTGGGTGGAAAGCAAAGTATATGGCAAACCGCTTGCCGCCATCATTCATGAAAAACATTTGAAAAGCCACCGCAGCGCGGTTAAAACGCATAAAACCGCACCCGCTATCCCGCTCCACACGGTGTAGAGGAACGGGGCTTAAAGGCAATACCGGGCAGCTATTGAATAAAAGTGAACAAAGCTGTAATTAACGGATTGGTGAAAGGTGAGGGAAGAAAGATTCAGCCTGTCGTTAGTAGCTACTCACCCCACTCTTACCCGATCGCCGATACCTGCAAATCTCAAATTATTAACTCCGGGAAGATAAACAGATGAAATAACCTAAATTTGCCATCCTTTTCATTTTTATTCAAACTACAATGGCAAATCAATTATTCGATTTTGGATTGATTGGGTTAGGCGTTATGGGACGCAACCTGTTATTAAATATGGCTGATCACGGCTTTGCGGTAATAGGATACAACAGGAGCCCGCAAAAGGTTACGGAATTAGAGAGCGAAATTGTTCCGGGTACTACCGTAAAGGGTACCTCCGATCTTAAAGTAATGGTAGAGGCGCTTAAATCGCCCCGGAGGATAACGCTGCTGGTACAGGCCGGCAAACCGGTAGACGATGTGCTTAATGAGCTGATCCCCCTGCTCGATAAAGGCGATATTGTAATTGATGGCGGCAACTCGCATTATACCGATACCCTGCGCCGCGTACAGTATATGCAGGAAAAAGGGTTTCATTTTATGGGAATGGGTGTTTCGGGAGGTGAAGAAGGGGCGAGAAGAGGGCCCAGCATTATGCCCGGTGGCGACCCGGAAGCCTACGAGCATGTAAAACCTATGCTGGAAGCTGTTTCGGCCAAGGTGAACGGTGAGCCCTGCGTGGCGCACCTGGGCAAAGGCGCCGCAGGCCATTATGTAAAAATGGTGCACAACGGCATTGAATACGGTATTATGCAGCTCATAAGCGAAGTATATGATGTGCTGCACCGTGGCTATGGGTTGAGCAATGATGAGCTGCATGAAGTATTTAAGCAATGGAACGATGGCGAACTCCAGTCTTTCCTGGTAGAAATAACGCGTGACATATTTTTGAAGAATGACAATAAAACCGGTAAGCGCCTGGTAGATGTGGTTTTGGATAAGGCAGGTTCCAAAGGAACAGGTAAATGGACTTCGCAGGACGCAATGGACCTGGGCATAGCCATTCCTACCATTGACATTGCCGTGAGTATGCGTAATCTTTCTGCGCTCAAACACGAAAGGGTAACCGCCGCTGCCGTATATCCTTCCGGCATTAAAATAACGGGGGTATCTAAAGAAGACATTATTCAGCAGGCAAGGGAAGCGCTGTTTTTTGGAACCATGATCAGCTATGCCCAGGGGCTGGCGCTGTTATTTGTGGCGTCTAAAGAATATGATATGGAAATCCCGCTTCCGGAGGTAGTAAAAATATGGAGGGGTGGTTGTATCATCCGCTCTACTTTGCTGGAAGTATTTTACCGGGCTTATGCGGGTAATCCGGAACTTTCTAATATTTTATTAGATAGTCATATTTCGGCCTTGCTGAAAAGCAGAACAGACAATACCCGTAAGTTTATTGGTATGGCTGTGCAGGCTGGTGTTCCTGTTTCCGCGCTGGCGGTATCCTTAGGTTACTTTGATGCCTACCGCAGTGCTGTAATGCCTACCAACCTGATACAGGCTCAGCGCGATTTTTTTGGCGCTCATACCTATCAGCGTATTGACGAAGAAGGGATATTTCATTCTAACTGGCAATAGTGCACCGGTGTTTAAAAAGATAAAGAAGCGCAATCCCTGCTTCCGGGCTCAGGTGTTTTTTATTTATTGTTAAGCTGTTATTCATATTACAATTACATGCAATCAACTATTTCAGGTACGCAAAACCATAAGCGTCCGCCTTCTTCGCTGATCTTTATTTTTGGAGGAAGCGGCGACCTCAACCTCCGTAAGCTTACCCCGGCATTATATAACCTGTTCCTGGATGAATGGATGCCCGAAAAATTTGGCATCGTGGGTATTGGAAGAAGTGAATACAGCGATGAAAAATACCGGACACATTTGCTGGAAGGCATTAAAAAATTCTCCCGCCGCAAAGGGGAGGAAAACGGCGACTGGCAAAGTTTTGCGCAGCATATCAGCTACCTGCAAATGGATGCCGAAGACGAAGCGGCATACGCTAAAATATCCGATATCGTTAAAGAAAGAGAAGCGGCTTTCGGCGAACATCCGAATGTTATTTTTTACCTGGCCGTAGCGCCCCAGCTGGTACCCGACATTACCGCCAAACTGGGTCCATTGAATATTTGCGCCGATACCAAATGTACCCGTATTGTTATTGAAAAGCCTTTTGGTCACAACCTGCAAAGCGCGAGGGAACTGAACCATTTGCTGAGCACCATGTTTGATGAAGACCAGATATTCCGTATTGATCATTACCTGGGTAAGGAAACGGTACAGAATATTTTGGCCCTGCGTTTTGCCAACGCCCTGTTTGAACCAATATGGAACCGCAACTATATTGAAAATGTGCAGATCACTGCTGCCGAAACCGTGGGAGCCGAAACCAGGGGCGCCTACTATGAAAAATCGGGCGCCCTGCGCGATATGGTGCAAAACCACATGCTGCAACTGATGTGCATGATAGCGATGGAAGCGCCGGTTTCCTTTGATGCCAATGAGATCCGTAATAAAAAAGTGGATGTGCTGAATGCCATTCGTAAAATAGATCATGCCAGTGTGCAGGATTATGCGGCAAGAGGCCAATATGGCGAAGGATGGATGAAGGGTGAGAAGGTGGCAGGCTACCGGCAGGAGAAAAATGTAGCTCCGCAGTCGGGTGTGGAAACCTTTGCCGCCTTAAAATTTTATATTGATAACTGGCGCTGGCAGGATGTTCCTTTTTATGTTCGTACGGGCAAGCGCATGCATAACAAAAGCACTATTATAACCCTGCAGTTCCGCCCGGCACCCAATTTTGCTTTTCCGCCTGAAGCTGCAAATACGTGGCGGCCGAACAGGCTCACTATTAGCATACAACCCGAAATGGATATCCGTATCCGCTTCCAGGCCAAACGGCCGGGACAGAATATGACCCTGAGCCCTGTGGATATGATCTTCAACTACGATGAAGCTTATGACGAGCACGAACCCGAGGCTTATGAAACGCTTTTATTAGATGTAATGGAAGGCAATGCCACTTTATTTATGCGGGTAGACCAGGTGGAAGCCGCATGGAAGATCATTATGCCGATATTAGAAACATGGGAGGCCCGCCCGCCGGTTGATTTCCCTAATTACGCCCCCGATTCCTGGGGACCGGAAGATGCGGAAGCGCTGATTGCCAGGGACGGGTTTAACTGGGTAACGCTGCCACCGCTGCATGAGGAGTAACAGAAACCCGAAACTCTAAATCCGAAACACCTCACTAAAAAGAACGACATGCGTGTTTTACTGCTGTTATTGCTGGTAACTGTTGCTAAATGGGCATTCCCGCAAACGGGAAAGCAAAAGCCCATGAACATCATTTTTATACTGGCAGATGACCATCGCTACGATGCCATGGGGTTTATGAACAGAATGCCGGGGCTGCAAACGCCGGGTATGGATCGCATGGCCAGGGAAGGCATGCATATAAAGAATGCATTTGTTTCTACGGCCTTATGTTCTCCCAGCAGGGCATCTATATTAACCGGCCAGTATGCGCATACCCATACCGTTGTAGACAACAATTCCCCATTGCCTGCCAATCTCAGATTTTTTCCGCAGTACCTGCAGCAGAAAGGCTATCAAACGGCGTTCCTGGGGAAATGGCACATAGGAGCTACCAACAGTGATAATCCCCAGCCGGGTTTCGATTACTGGATCAGTTTCCGCGACCAGGGCGTATATTATAATCCTGTATTTAATATTAACGGTAAAGCGGTAAAGTTTACCGACAGCGCCTACACTACCGACCTGCTAACGGATTATGCCATTAGCTGGTTAGATAAGACCAGTAAAAGCAAGCCCTTTTTTCTATACCTGTCGCACAAAGGCGTGCACGCCGAATTTTATCCCGCTAAAAGACATAAGAATAAGTATGCCGGTATCCCGGTAGTTTGCCCGCCTTCCATGTACCTGACGGTAACGGATAGCAGCAAAGTTTTCGGAACCGTTACCGCTCCTCAAACGAAAGTAAATTACCGCGATATCCCGCAATGGGTGCGTAACCAGCGGTATAGCTGGCACGGCGTGGATTATATGTACCATGGTACCATTGTATTTGATGATTTCTACAGGCGCTACCTCGAAACCCTGCAGGCTGTGGATGATAGTATTGAGAAAGTATTGGAATGGGTAAAGGAGAACGGACAGGAACAAAACACCATGGTGGTGTATATGGGTGATAACGGCTTTTCATTTGGCGAGCATGGCTTAATAGATAAAAGACATGCGTATGAAGAGTCTATGCGGGTTCCCATGCTGGTATGGGCGCCCGGCATGGTAAAACCTTCATCGGTACTGGAGCAGGTGATCATGAACGTAGATATCGCGCCCACGTTCCTGCAACTGGCAGGTGTGGATAAGCCATCGCAGATGCAGGGCTATTCTTTTGCAGGTTTACTGAAAGAACAAACAACAGCCTGGCAGCGCAACAAAGTGTTTTATGAGTATTACTGGGAACAGGCTTTCCCCCAAACACCTACCACTTTTGCTGTAAGAACAGACCAGTACAAATACATTTACTATAATGGCGTGTGGGATATTAATGAACTGTATGATTTGAAAAATGATCCTTATGAAATGAACAACCTGATCCGCGATACGGCATACCGGAAAACCGGTTTGTTGCTCAAAACCGAATTGTTTGACTGGTTGGATAAAACCGGCGGGTTGCAGATACCGCTAAAAAAAGCCGCCCCAATAAAAGGCGACAATTTATACCGGGGAACGTATTGAGGAAAGTTTATGGTTTATGTGTTTACAGTTTGTAGTCGCCTATTTTTACCTCGGCATGCATAATGGTAACGCCATCATCTCTCAAATGTTCATCTGTTTATACATTTAGTAAAAGTATAAAATCCTCCGTATTTTTAACTCATGCAAAATATTGAAAACCTGATCTTCGACCTGGGCGGCGTTATACTTACTTTGGATATGCCCCGCGCTGAACAGCATTTTACAGCTTTGGGTGTGAAAGATTACAATACGCTTTTCCGCAGCGGTAACGTTTCTTCTTTTTTTAAGGATTATGAAGTGGGCGGTATATCGGATGCGGAATTCCTGGAGGCGCTGAGAAATTTGGCCGCACTGCCTTTAACGGATGAAGAACTGGTAGCGGCGTGGAACGCCATGCTGGGTCATTTTCCGGAAGAACGGATTGCCTTATTAAGCAAATTAAAAAATAAGTACCGGTCATTTCTCTTCAGCAATACCAATGCCCTGCATTTAATTACTTTCAGAAAAATGTATACCGATGCATTTAACGGAAATGTTTTCGACGATCACTTTGAAAAAGCCTATTACTCCCACCTGCTCCGTATGCGCAAGCCCGATAAGGAATCGTATGAACATATCATCAGGGAAAATAATCTTGATCCTTCAAAAACGGTTTTTATAGACGACTCCATTTTAAATATTGAAGGCGCGGAGGCTGCCGGTTTAAAAGGAATACATATCAAACCGGGTACGTCCATTCTTGATATTGATTTATAATTTTTTACAACAGGCTGTCTTTAACCGCCCCGTTTCGTGTCTTCACGAAACGGAAGTTGGAAGCTGGTTTGTGGGACACAAACCAGGGCGTTTTTACACCAGACTGTCTTCAATATACTTAAAAGCAATACGCGGGGAGAGCTTTTTCCATAATACCTGGTAAATGTTTTCGGCGATGGGCATATCGGCGCCTATTTCTTTATTGATCTCGTGAATGCTGCGCGCTGCGTTATATCCTTCAGCCACCATCTTCATGTCGGTTTGGGCGGAAACAACGGAATATCCCTTGCCGACCAATGCTCCAAAATTACGGTTACGGCTGAAGAGGGAATAGCAGGTTACCAGCAGATCGCCGAGGTATACGGAAGCGGCGTAGTTGGGCGACTTTTTTGCATGAAGGGCACTGGCCGCAGTATGTACACCTACTTTTATATTCCGTATACCCGCTTTACGTAAAAAACCGGCCATTTCATCGGCGCTGTTGGCGATAAGCACGCTTAAAAAATTATCCCCATATCCAATACCGTGCGCCATGCCTGCTGCCACCGCATATATATTTTTAAGTATGGCGGCATATTGCACGCCATATATATCATGATTGATAATGGTATTGATATAGGGTGTGGCAAAATAGCCGGCAATGGCTTTTGTGGCCGCCTGTTTTGTTCCGGAAAAAGTAAGATAGGATAATCGTTCTGCTGCTACTTCTTCGGCATGACATGGCCCCATAATGGTAAAATAATTGTCAATGCCGAGATTGAACCTTTTTTTCAGGTAGTCATTCAGCAGCATATTCTGTTGCGGTAAAATACCTTTAACAGCGGAAATGATTTTTTTTCCTGCCAGCTCTTTTGCCGTAATGCCGGCAAACTGCTGTATTACATAAGCAGAGGGTGTAACAATAACAATATGATCCGATGCGGCAAAAACCTGCCGGGCATTGGTAAAGAGGGAGAGTAAGCCCGCATCGAAAGATACGGATTGCAGGTAGTTGGGGTTGTGCAGCCTTTTCACAAGATGTTTTGCTACAGCCTCATTGCGCACACACCAGTTAATGTGCGCTCCGTTGTCTGTAAGCATTTTTGCCAATGCTGTTCCCCAGCTTCCGCTGCCGATAATACCAAACTGCATAAAAAAAGTTTGAGCCTCAAAAGTAGGCCTCAAACCTTTAATTCTTTATTTCAAATAATTGCTCTTTGGGAACCACCTTTACTTTTGTTTTGTTTTTGAGTGTTTTGCTTACAATAGTATAGGGGCCGGTAATAACTTCGTCTCCTTCATTCAGCCCCTCTGTTATTTCAATATTGTTAATATCCTGTATGCCTGTTTTTACCGTTACTAATTTTACCGTATTATCTTTTTGCAATACAAACACTACTTCCAGCAGATCGTCTGATGCGGTGGCGGAAGGATTTTCGTTGGTGGTGTTATCATTCCCGGCAGCAGGCTGCTCTGTTTTTTTAACATCTTTCACTTTAGCACCTTCACTTGCCGTATCTTTTTTATCGCGGGTGGTTACTGCGTTAATGGGAACGGAAAGTACATTCCTGTTGGTATTGGTTTGTATATCGGCGCTGGCGCTCATGCCCGGGCGAAAAGGAAATTTTTTGGGTTTTGCAGGATCAAAAAGATCGGCATAAGAATCGCGGAGAATGCGGATCTTCACTTCATAATTGGTAACATCGGTGCTGGAGGTTGATGAAGCGGCTGTTTGCAGCGCTGCCCCCTTCTGGCTGCTGGCAATTTGGGTAACAACCCCTTTAAACTTACGGTTGTTGTATGCATCTACTTCAATGATGGCGGTGTCACCAAGGTCAATTTTCTGCACATCATTTTCGCCTACCTCCACTCTTATTTCATACACGCTGATGTCTGCTATACGCATCATTTCCGTTCCGGCCATCATGGAGTTCCCTACTACTCTTTCGCCTTTCTTTACACTTAGTAAGGACACCACGCCTGTCATGGGTGATATCAATTCTGTTCTGCTCAGGTCTTTATTGGCTTTTTGCAGGTTGGCAGCAGCGCTCTGAACCTGCGCCTGGTTGCTGCGAACGCTTTGCAGGGCTGCATCATAATTAGCCTGTGCTGTTTTTAACGTATTATCAGCCTGTTCAAACTCCGCTCTTGAAATTACTTTATCATCCAATAGCTGCTTTTGCCTGTTGAAAGTAAGCTTGGCCAGTTCCAGCGAAGACTTTAATGCTTCCAGCTGCGCCTGTGCATTGGATACCAGCGACTGCTGACCGGCAACCTGCGCCGCAGCCTGGTCGCGCTGGGTAGCATAAATATCAGCGTATATACGTGCCAGCACCTGCCCCTTTCTTACACTGTCGCCTTCTTCCACGTTAAGCTCTGTTATTTCGCCCGAAACGTCGGGACTAATTTTTACTTCTATTTCGGGATACACCTTGCCGCTTGCCGTTACAATTTCCGTAATGTCTCTGGGTATTACTTTTTCCGAAGACACTTTTATACCTTCTTCCTTGCCTATTACGCCGTTCTTTTTCAACACTACCAGTAATATAACCAAAGCCACAAGGCTAATAATGATCCACAGCAGTTTTTTATTCATGTGTTGTTGTTTAGAAGTTATAATCTGATGCCCTGTCCTTTATAAAACTCAAGCACTTTCATCTTAAATACATAATCGTATTGGGCAATAAGCGTATTGATCCTGGCATTGTATAAATTGCTTTGATTGGTAAGCCATTCAATGGTTTGCATGGCCCCGATATCATATCTTTTGGAAGCGAGGTCAAAAGAACGTTCCGCGGTTGCCACTTCTTTTTGCCGGGCATTGAAAGTATGGAAGGAGCCCAGGGCCTGGTTAAATGCGGTGTATACGTCCTGCTTTAACTGTAACGTATCCTGCTCAATAACCAGTTCTTTACTTTTAATATCCCATTTTGCCCTTTCTATATTCGCACGTGCCGACCAGCCATTAAAAATAGGAATGCTTAGTCCTATACCAATACCCTGTCCGAAGTTATTTTTCAACAATGTGCCATATCCATTCCATAATTGACTAAAGCTTTTTTGGAATGGGTACTCCTGGTATTGTTTAGTATATACATAGTTCCTGCCTGTTCCGCTTAGTGTAAAAACCTCAGCGTTCGGTATATTGTTAGGCAAATAACCTAAATCCTTTATCTCTGCTCCTTTAAGAAAAGTATTATAGTTTGAGTTCAATTGTCCAAATAGTGAAATCGTTGGATATTGTCTCCCCCTCGCGGCTTCATAGTTTTTTTGAGCTGCCTGAAGGCGCAGGTTATTGACCCTGATCTGTGGTTGCGACCGGATCGCCAGGTCATATATGGTTGCAGGAGAAATTTCAAGAATATTATCCACGGGTATTTGTTCCACCGGGGGAACATCCAGCTCAAATACAGCGTCTGCGGGAAGATTGATGAGAGCTTTCAGGGTAAGTTTGTCTACTTCTATCTGGGTTTGTGCAGTAATAAGGTTGGCGCTGTCCCTGGCTACCTGGGCTTCTAATTCTGCCGCATTCAGTTCCGGCAACGCTCCGGCGTCTACCTGTTTGCGCGTATTCTGATATTGCGCCTGGCTTTGCTTTAATTGTATACCCGTTACCTCGGCCTGCTCCATATCTAATAGAACCAGCAGGTATTGCCGCGCCACATTCAGCGCGATGTCATTCTTTGCTTTATCTACCGCCGCCGCATCGGCCTGGTAATTATAATCATTTGATTTTATCGTATTCTTTTGGCTATTCCAGTTAAATAAATTCACCTCTGTATTCAAACCTAATCGCTGATACATTGAATTATTATCTGTGTATGTGTTCGTTGTATAATCGAGCGATCGCCCAAATGAAAAACCGTGATTACCCGAAAAGTTGAGTGAAGGTATTTGCTGGAGCCTGCTTTGCTTCAGCGTAATAGCGGAAAGTCTTGCCTGTATATCGGCCTGTCTTACAGAAACATTGTTGGTAAGCGCATATTCCACACAACGCCGCAGATCCCATTTTACATTTGTTTGTGCATTGGCAATTGGGTTAGCCATTAAGGTTGCAAATACAACCAGACAGCATAATAGTTTTCTCATGAAACAAATTTATAATATCCGCAACAGGCTACCGGCACTTTTTAGAAGAGAACAGCTTCCCGTTTATCTTACAAATATTCAACTAAAAAAACATTTGGCAAAACCCTTCATGTATTATTTAGCGCCTGCTCTAAATCTTCAATGATGTAAGCGGGCTCCTCCTGTCCTACATATAACCGCAGCATACGTTGCGACTTTTGGGCAACGTTATATGCTTCCTGAGCCACGGAAGCACATCCGGGAATGATCAAAGATTCATAGCCACCCCAGCTCACTGCCATAAGGATATGCTTAAGATTTTCACAAAATGTTACGATCTCTTCAATTTTTTCCACTTTAAGATAAAATGATAAAAGCCCGCAGGCGCCCTGCATCTGTTGTTTCGCCAATGTATACTGGGGAAAGCTTTCATCATGCGGAAACAATACGGCTTCCACTTTTGGATGCGCTTTCAGAAAGGCCAGTACCGCTTTCGTGTTTTCTGTTACTTTTTGCAGGCGTACAGGAAGGGTTCTTAACCCCCTTATCAGCAACCACGCATTAAAAGGTGAAATACCGTTTCCTGCGGTAAGGTACTCGCTGTTAAAGATCTTAGTCATCATTGCGTGGCTCCCGGTTAATACGCCGGCCACTACATCGCTGTGACCGCCTATGTATTTTGTTGCCGATTGCAGGGCCATATCAATGCCCATAGCTAGCGGCTTCTGGTATAAAGGGGTGCAATAGCTGTTGTCGCAAATCGTAATAATACCCTGCGCTTTGGCAAGCTCAGCCACGGCTTCCAGGTCCTGCAATGCAAGGCTCCATGAATTAGGCGATTCCAGGTAAATGACGCTGGTGTTGGGCAGGATGGCTCTTTCAAAATTTTCTATCTGTGTACCATCAACATACGTAGTTGTTACGCCAAAACGCGGCAATATTACATTAAACATTTGTTGAGCCCAGAAATAAGGCTTCTTAACCGAAACAATATGATCGCCTGCTTTTACATTGGCCAGCACGGATGCGAATATGGCCGAAGCGCCGCTGTTGAATACAAGGCAATCTTCGGCTTCATCGAGCGCCGCTAATTTTTTTCGGAGGATATCAACCGTTGGATTCAGCCCCCTGCTGTAGATATACCCGCTATACTCATCTTCAAACAGCCTCCGCATATCATCAACCTTTTTAAAGGCGAAATTGCTGGTTTGTATAATAGGCGGAGCCACCGCATTAAAATAGTGTTCCCGCTCTTCACCGAGTTCATTAATGATGTAGGAGATATCCATATCTTATTGTTTCTTTTTGTAAAAACAACAAAGCGCTTATTCATTTATACTTATTTTCTGAATTGCCGAAGGCAGCCATACCTGCATATCACCGGCGCCCCTGTTGTTCCAGCTAAAATAAGGAATAGCCGTTACCTTTTGGGTGAGCGTAGATACGGATAACCCGTTCCCGCTTATTGTTACTACGGGAGCATTAAAAACGAGGGTGTTTACACCACCCAGTAAAGCAGGCTCAAATGTTGTTTTGAACCCGGTGCCGGGCGGAACGATTACGTGCTTTGCGGCAAATGCATCATCCGCGCCTTCCACGCAATATACCAGCGGGCCGTACTGAAGCGCTACCCTGTTTTCATTTTGTTTAACGGCAGGATTGCTTACAATCCTTCTTACTTTCATGGGCAGTTCCATCGTTAGTACATCCTCCTTTTTCCAAACCCGCTTTATTACGGCATATCCCTGGTCAACAGTATATTGAACCAGCACTCCGTTCACTTTTATTTCCGGAACATCTGTTTCCGGTGTTTCATAACGGTACAGGTCGCCCGGCGCAGGCGTGGAAAGCCAGCCCGGAATACGTATACGCAATTCAAACTGCTGCTTTTTTTCCGGAGATACCACTATTTTTACATTTCCTTTCCAGGGATAGCCAGTTTCCATACTGAGCTTTACTTTATTGTTGGCCATTTGAATACCGGCTGCACTGCCTGCAAACAGATTTACCCAAACCGCGTTTGACGAGCTTCCATATATGTAATTGCCAAGGGAGCTTACCAGCCGGGCAATATTCGAGGGGCAGCAGGCTGTTCCGAACCACTCACTCCGGTTATGATTGCCTGAAGATGCCAGGGGGTTACCATAAAAAAAGCGATCACCCGAAAGCGATAAGCCGTCCAGCGCTCCGTTGTACAGGCTTCTCTCCAGTACATCAATGTATTTTGCGTTGCCGGAAAGCATATTCATACGCTGGTTCCAGAATACCATACCTACAGAGGCGCAGGTTTCACAATATGCGGTAGCGTTTGGCAGGTCATAGGGTTTGCCGAATCCTTCGTTGCTTCCCTGTGCGCCTATTCCTCCGGTAATATACATATGGTGGAATACCACGTCCTGCCATATCGCATCCATGGCGGTAGTATAGCCCGCATCGCCGGTAACGGCGGCTACATCGGCGGCGCCGGTATATAAATACATCGCCCTTACAGCATGCCCTGTTATTTTACGCTGATCCTTTACCGGCAGCCCGTCCTGGCAATATTCAGGATCTTTCCATTGATCCCAGATCACCCCTTTGCCGTTCCCGTGCCCTCTTTGCTCCAGGAACCAGTTGGCCAGCTCCAGGTATTTTTTATTTTGTGTGTGATGGTAGAGCTTCATCAGCGCCAGCTCAATTTCCTGGTGGCCGCTCACCCATGGCCTGTTTTGCCGGCGGAAAACGGAATCAATATGGTCGGCGAAGCGGATGGCCGTATGCAGCAGCTTATTTTTTCCGGTGGTATTATAATAAGCGATGCCGGCTTCTATAAGATGACCGGCGCAATAGTCCTCATGCTTTTCCATATCCGTCCAGCGCTTATCAATGTCCGTTAGTATGTAATAGGTATTCAGGTAACCATCCGGTAACTGCGCTGCAGCAATCTTTTCAATCCATTCATCCGTATTTTTCTCCAATACAGGGTCAGGATAGTTTTTGAGGGAATAAGCAATGGCCTCAATGGCTTTATATACATCGGAGTCATCGTAATAGATGCCTTCATGCCTGCCGGAACGCCTGGCAGCTTTTTCAAAATTGCGGATGCGCCCTGTTTTATCCTGCGTGTAGCGAACACAGGCATCAAGCGTAGCGGTAGCTACCGTTTCCATTTTCGGTTTCCAGAAGGGATCATTAATGGTTACGTTGGAAAAGCTTACCGGGTATAACTTCTGGAACGAAGTTTGTGCCGCTGCGGCGGCTGCAAAAAACATCACCGGAACCATTAAAAGCGCTTTTTTTATATGCTTCATTTTCGACTTTATTTTTGAACTTCACTTAAACGTTGCGCTGCATAACCGGCAATATTGAGCAGTTGGGCATCCTTTGCCAAAGCCGAAGCCCTGGCCGGATCTGCTGCTACCAGCGGTTCAAATGCATACCATACCATCAGCGGTATATTCACATCTGTATTATCTTCATTTCTGGCACAAAGATTTTTAATAATGTCCCATCGCTGGTTCAGCTCCATTCGCTGGAGCGCTGAAGCAATATACAGGCGTACAAGCGCAGCGGTATCCTTTTGGGCCAATGTGGCAAAATGGCGTTGCGCATCGGCAGAAACTTTTTTCTCCTCGGCCAGCAATTGTATAGCCCAGGAGCGTATATATTCACTTTTATTTTCCAGCAGGCCCAGCAACTGTTGTTCGCTGATCCCCTTTGTTACATGCAGGGCCCACAGCGCTCTTAATTGCCGGGTAACGTCGGGATTATCATTTAATATTTTCCATAAAGCCTGATGCACATCACTGCCTGCTTTTCTTTCCTGCAGCAGCCGGCGGGCGTGTTTTACATACCATTCATTGTCATGAAGCTGCAATTGTACCAACTCCAGGTTGGTTTTTTTAGACAGGTCTATAGGTTCCCATTTAT
This sequence comes from Agriterribacter sp., assembly GCF_035445465.1. NCBI lineage: Bacteria > Pseudomonadati > Bacteroidota > Chitinophagia > Chitinophagales > Chitinophagaceae > Agriterribacter > Agriterribacter sp. The sequence goes on along the minus strand of NZ_DAOMQT010000002.1, from coordinate 112,186 downwards.
CATCGCGGTGCGATATTTTAAATATGCGCCCAAGTGTTTTGTTATGCACAGCCGGGTTGGGATTATGGCATTGGTTTTTGTCGTACCAGTCTATTACAAATACCGATCCGCCGGGCGCGATCTCAAAATTGAGCCAGAGCGACCAGGAATCATTTCTTAGTATAAAGTCCTTGCCGTGGCTTGCGGTATAGCCTGAACCCGAACGCAACAGCAGGTCTGTATTCACTCTGTGCCCGTGCAGGTTATTCATCATAATAGCGTTCCTGTCGCGTCCCCAGCTTTTATTTCCCAGGTAAAACATCGCACCGGCATGGGCGTGTCCGCCACCTGCGGCGGCCGACCGGAAGTTGCCGGCATGGGGCCCGCTGTTACCCATCCAGTGCACATGATCGGCAATGGTTTTAATGTCGTCATAGGTATAGGGATTGAAATGCTTCCCACCCTGGCGGTAATACCTTCCTCCCTGTATCATGTGATACAAATGCGGAATAACACAGGCCGTAATAAAAGCATGGCCGTAATCATTGAAGTCGAGCCCCCAGGGATTGCTTGTGCCATGGGCGAATACTTCAAATTCATGACGAACGGGATGATAGCGCCATACGCCTGCGTTTACACGTTGCCGTTCTGCATCAGGAGCGCCGGGCTTTCCCACATTGGAATGGGTAAATACACCATGGGTGCCATATAGCCATCCGTCCGGCCCCCAGCGTAAGGTATTCAGTGTTTCGTGCGTGTCTTCATAGCCCCATCCATCTAATAGTACTTCGGGTTTTCCTGCCGGCCTGTCTCCTGTTTCATCAATTGGAATAAATAATAAATACGGCGCGGCGCCCACATATACGCCCCCAAAGCCGAGTTCGATGCCGCTTACTAAGTTAAGTCCTTCTGTAAATACTTTCCGGCTGTCGAGCGTGCCATTACCATCTGTATCCTCAAAAATCAGTATCCGGTCCCTGCCTTTTCCTTCTTCAGCCCGCACAGGGTAGGTTTGTGCTTCCACAACCCACAGGCGGCCCCTGTCGTCTGTGGTAAAGGCAATAGGTTTAACAATATCCGGTTCTGCGGCCGCCAGTTGAACAGAAAATCCTTCCGGAACCGTCATGGCTTTAGCGGCTTCCGTTCCCGAAAGCCCTGCATACTTAACAATATCCCTTGCCGGCAGGATCACGATATCTTCCGGGCGTAATTCATTATTAAATTGCGGCCGTTCCCGGTGGAAGCGAAAATCATCAAAAGCGATCTGCGCCCACACATTATCGCGGATATAATGGATCTCGGGAACTTTCCCGTTTTCTTCATCTACCAGTCGGATATACATTTTTTTGCCCAGGTATGGCTTCAGGTCAACCACCACAGGCCTGAAAGCAGCCTGCCGCGGGCCGGTTATATGATCGTCGGTAATACTTCCAGAAATTTTAAAGAAAGGCCGGGCAGAATCGGCGAGTAATAATTCTACTCTAACCCCTTCTAATGCTCCGCCCGATACTTTAAAAGAAGCCCAGGGATGCGTTACTTCAAAGGTTTCCGAAGTTAAGGCACCCGTGGCCTGGTAATTGGAAGTGCCGCCACTGCTTACGTAATAATCGCCACTCTGTTTTAGCTGGAACGAATCGGGGTAGAGAGGCGCGGCATCAAAAGCCACTGATCCGGGTTTAAACGCATTGCCGGTTGCTTTCCAGTCCTGTAAGCTTCCTCTTTCGAAGCCCAGGTTCAGTGGTTTACCGTTTTTACGGGGCGATACGCCTTCATCCACCACTGCCATATCAAAGGTTTCTACTATTTCAAAACGTCCCTGCATTACCTGCCTGTGACCCGGGATACTGCAAAAGTAAGTATCGTCTTCCTTCGCCTCTACCACCACACTGGTGGTATCGCCTTTATCTACTACAGGCATGCTTTTCACTCCTGCCTTTTCAAATACAATATCGTGCGACATCACCTCCCCGTTAATAATCCTGATCATAACCCGCTCCCCCATTTTTGCCCGCAATACAGGATTTCTTATTCCTTCTATATCGCCGCCCATACCGGTATACCCCGTCATTTTAGCATCCAGGACATACTCCCTGTCAATTTTTGGAATAGCTGCCTGATCAGGCGGTGTTGCACAACCGGTAAAACAAACCACAAAAAATAAAAAGACTGCTTGAGGTAAAGGCAGGCGCATTGTAAAGGTATTTTGAATGAATAAAATGATTTACCCGGGAACAATGCCATGCACGGATAATGCAGGCAACGGGTAATGAAATTATTCATTTTGCCGCATTTAATAAACAAGTTTTATAATTACATTTTCTGACAGGGAATACCGGATATGCGCGGGATCGCCTGCCCTATACTTTTTGCTGCTGTAATGCCCCGGTGGTAAAAAAACAAAAGGAGACAAAGACGAATCAGTCCGGTTGTCTCCTTCTTCAAATAAGTAAGGTATTATTATCCTACATAAGATCTCAGCATCCAGGCCATTTTTTCATGCTGCTTAAGCAGGCCGGTTAAAAAATCGCTGCTGCCAATATCCTTATACTTTTCATCAAATTCTTTGATCAGCTTGCGCAGGTTGTTGATGATCGTTTCATGATCAGCATCTAAGTTGGGTATTTGCTTTTCAAACCGGGTTGGTACCTGGGGCTCATCCAAAGTAGCCAGCTTCAATAACTCTTTCAGTCTTCCTTCCGCGTAATGCCCAACCGTACGTATCCTTTCAGCGATCTCGTCAATGATTTCGGCCAACACTGTATACTGTTCTTCATACAGTTTATGCAATTCCATAAAGCTCGGGCCTTCTACATTCCAGTGGTAGCTGCGGGTTTTATTGTATAATATATGCTCGTCTGCTAAAACCTGGTTTAGTGCGCCGGCAACGGCCTGCCTGTTTTTTTCTGTAATACCGATGTTTACTTTAGCCATATATAGATTTTTTTATTACTACCCTCAATAATCAAACCAATGAAAGAACCTGCAAAAGCATACGTACCGGAATGCTTTCCCGTTTGACTGAAAATGAGCCGTGAAAAGTATTTTGGTACGGTTCGTTTATTTATAATGATTAAGTATGCTGTTAAAGTTAACGGAAATTACATTCATTTTTACCGGGGCAGGGGAATTTCTTCTACAATACATCCTCAACAAGTTATATAACCCGTAAAATTTTTTTATAGTAAAGACTTTACTTTTTCTATAACCTGGCGTAACTGAGATGCATCCTGCCCGCCTGCCGTGGCTAATGTTTTTTGACCTCCCCCGCCGCCCTTTATCAACGGGGCAATATGCTCTTTAATGATCTTTGCCGCATCTAATTGCTTTGCCGCTGCAACTACTTCAGACATACCCACGGCCACAAAGGGCTTTCCGTCAATATTAGCACAGAGCACAATTACATAATCCCGGAGATTATTTTTTACATCAAAGCAAATCTTCTTTAATGCATCCGCGTGGCTTACCTGTACAATATCACCAATAAAAGTTACACCATTTACTGTTTCATCTTTTTGCAGCAGCTCGTTCCTGATCTGTACTAACTGCCGGGCTTCTAACCCATCAATTTTCTTCTGCAATGCATTTTTATCTTCTAACAGCTTTTCAATGGCTTTTAAAGGGTCTTTAGCTTTCAGTAATTCGCTGATATGCCTGTACTCGCTTATACGGTCGTAACCATACTGCAGGGCTGCCGGCCCGGTTAATGCTTCAATGCGTCTTACGCCCGCTGCTACCGCGGATTCTGTAACAATAGTGAAGAAGCCGATCATACCCGTATTGCCAACGTGCGTGCCGCCACACAGTTCAACTGAATATGCAGGGTCAATGGTTACTACCCGTACCGTATCGCCATATTTTTCGCCAAACAATGCCATAGCGCCTGATTGTAATGCTTCTTCCTTAGGCATTTCCTTTATTACAACAGGAATGTTTTCGCGGATCTTTTCATTCACCAGTGCCTGCACTTTCCATAGCTCTTCTTCGGTAACTTTAGCAAAATGTGAAAAATCGAAACGGAGCTCACCGGGCGAAACCAGTGAGCCTTTTTGTGCCACATGGTTACCCAATACCTGACGCAACGCGGCATGAAGCAAATGCGTGGCGGTATGGTTGTACATGGTGTACAAACGGTTTTCAAAATTTACCGAAGCGGTAACCGGAAGTGTAATATCGGCCGGCAGCTCTTCTACAAAATGAATGATCAAGTCATTCTCTTTTTTAGTATCTGTAACGGCAATCTTTTTATCTCCAAACTGAAGCACGCCTTTATCGCCAACCTGTCCGCCGCTTTCGGCATAAAAGGGGGTGGTGGCTAATACCAACTGGTATTGTTCTTTTCCTTTTGCTTTAACCTTCCTGTATTTAACTACGCGTGTTTCTATCAACAGGTCATTGTAGCCAACGAAGGCGGTTTTATCTGCTTTGTTAACTTCAATCCAGTCTTCGGTGTCAATTGTTGTTGCCGCACGGCTGCGATTTTTTTGTTCCTGCATTTCTTTTTCAAAACCGCTCTGATCCACCGCTAACTTATTTTCTTCGGCAATCAGGCGTGTGAGGTCAACAGGAAACCCGTAAGTATCATATAGTTCAAACGCGTCTTTGCCTGAAATGACGGCATTATTCCCTGCCGACCCGATAATATCCTCCATGCGTTTCAAACCCTTTTCCAGCGTTCTCAAAAAGGCATCTTCTTCTTCCCTTACCACTTTTATAACAAATGCTGCCTGCTGGTACAATTCCGGGAAAACATATTTGAACTGCAGGGCTATATCCATCACCAACTGGTGGAGCAGGGGTTGTTTGTAATCCAGATAAGAATAATAATACCTTACAGCCCTCCTTAATATCCTTCTTATTACATAGCCTGCGCCGGTATTGGAGGGTAATTGCCCATCGGCAATGGTAAAGCAAATAGCCCTGATATGATCGGCAAGCACCCTAAAAGCTATGGACTGCTTACTGCTGCCGAAATCGTATTGCCGGCCCGTTATTTTTTCTGTATGCGCAATAGTACCGGTAAAAATGTCTGTATCATAATTTGAATTCTTTTCCTGCAATACCCGCACTAATCTTTCAAATCCCATCCCGGTGTCTACATGGCGCGCCGGAAGTGGCTCGAGCCTGCTGTTCTTTAAACGGTTGAATTGTATAAATACATTATTCCATATTTCAATTACCTGCGGATGATCATTATTTACCAGGGTTTTACCATCCACGGCTTTTCTCTCTTCATCGCTCCGGCAATCCACGTGTATCTCTGTACAGGGACCGCAGGGGCCCGTATCGCCCATTTCCCAGAAGTTATCTTTTTTCTTCCCCGGCAATATCCTTTCTTCCGCAATTACTTTTTTCCATTCATTGTACGCTTCTTCATCTTTGGGCAGGGCTTCTTTTTCGTCTCCTTCAAAAATGGTTACATAAATACGGTCTTTTGATACTTTGTATACTTCCGTTAGCAGTTCCCAGCTCCAGGCAATCGCTTCTTTTTTGAAGTACCCGCCTTCGGGACGGGCAGGATCGCCAAAGCTCCAGTTGCCCAGCATTTCAAACATGGTATGGTGGTATGTGTCTACCCCTACTTCTTCGAGGTCGTTATGCTTGCCGCTTACCCGCAGGCATTTTTGCGTATCGGCTACCCGCTGGTAAGGCGCGTTTTTATTTCCCAGGAAATAATCTTTAAACTGGTTCATTCCTGCGTTGGTAAACAAAAGCGTGGGATCATTCTTAACCACAATAGGAGCTGATGAAACGATGCGGTGTTGTTTGGATTGAAAAAAATCAAGGAAAGCCTGCCTTATTTGTACTGAAGTCATCATTACTCCGTTATATTTTTTGTGGGGTTTGAACGTTTAAATTTTATATTTGCCTTTACCCGCAAAACCGGGTGCGAAGGTAGTTAAATTATAGCTGGATTTTATATGGTGAATAAAGCCGGCGTCAGATACCTGCTTCATGAAAAAAATAAAGTATTACTACAATACCAATTCACTCCGTTACGAAAAACTGGTGACTCCCCTGAGGGTAAAGCTCCTGCGTATACTGGGGTTTTTAGCCGGGGCTATAGTAACCGCTTTAATCATTGTGGTAATCGCTTTCCGGGTTATTGATTCACCTAAAGAAATGCTTATGCGCCAGGAAAATGAGCGCATTAAGGATGATTACCGGCTCCTGAACAATAAGGTAAAATCTATACAGCAACAGATGGCAGAGCTGGAAAAAAGAGACAATCACGTATACCGCGAGATATTTGAAGCCAACCCTATACCCGACAGCGCCAGGGCAAAGCGTATGGAAAAGCAGCAGGAAGCACAATTGGCGGAAAGCATGGAGGATAATGAGCTGGCTTACTCCATTGCCGCTACATTAGATAAAATGATGAACCGTATTGCTTTTCAGAAAAAATCGTACCAGGACATTGAGGCCATGATAAGGGATAAGGAAAAGATGCTGGCAGCTACCCCGGCTATTCAGCCGGTGAGCAATAAGGATCTCAGCCGGGTAGCTTCGGGCTTCGGCTACCGTATAGACCCCGTTTATAAAACCGTTAAAATGCATGCAGGGCTCGATTTTGCCGCACCGCAGGGCACACCTATTTATGCCACGGCAGATGGTGTGGTGCGGTTGGCGGGCAATACCGGTAATGGTTATGGCAATCATGTTATTATTAATCATGGATACGGGTATGAAACCCTGTACGGACACCAGTACCGCATTAAAGCCAAAGTAGGACAAAAAGTAAAACGTGGAGAGCTGATAGGCTGGGTGGGCAGCACGGGCAAATCTACCGGGCCGCATTTACATTATGAAGTCCGGAAAAATAAGCGGCATATTGATCCCATTTACTTTTTTTATAATGATCTTACGCCGGAGCAATTTGACCGGATCGTAAAAATAGCCGCATCCGGCAATCAGAGCTTTGATTAATGTTGATAATTTCCGGTATCATTTTTTCTGCATACCGTTAATTTAGCAGTATGGTTAAGCAATTGGATTTGTTTGGATCTCATGCAGATGAGCAGCCTGTTAAACCTACCCTTAAGGCGGAGCCCGGTAAGCAGGAGCAACCCGCTATTCCTGTGGCTAATGCCACAACGGAGCCTGCTGATCAGGCTCCGTCACCCGGTACGCCGGCGTTTCCTGCCAGGCATAAGAAAGAAAATACTCCCGTAAAAAAAGGCAAAAGAGGACGGAAATCCATAAAAGAAATGGATGCCGAATCTGCCATGATCAGCATCCCGGATGATGAAACGCTCTTTAAAAAACAATACTATAGCATTGGCGAAGTAGCTGAAATGTTTAACCTCAATACCTCTTTGCTACGCTACTGGGAAACCGAATTTGATATTTTAAAACCACGAAAGAACAGGAAGGGCGACCGGCATTTTCGACCTGAAGACATTAAAAATCTCTCTCTTATCCATCACTTGCTGCGGCAAAGGAAATATACCATTGAAGGCGCTAAGGACTACCTTAAAAAAAACAAATTGAAAGCGCAGCAGAACTTCGGGATCATACAGCGCTTAGAAAAGCTTAAAGGTTTTTTATTAGAGCTTAAGGCAGGTTTATAATATTTAAATATGTTGCCGCCCGGGTTGATATTTGGTAACCCCTATTTATTTCCAGCGAAATATTTTAACAGTCTGTAAAGCAAATGCTGAGAAGCGAAACCATTTATTATGTAAAAACTAACAATTAACGGCTTTTAATTTGCGGTTATATCAAAGGTTAAAGAAATGCGTAAGTGGAAATATTAAGCCCGGCTATGCGTTTTTTTTGATGCCTAATTGTTATTCACTATGATCAATCCTGTGCGATTTCTTTTTGCATTCCTGGTGTCTGGAACATGCTTTGGCTTTCAAAGCATTAATAAGAAATCATTTGTTTTAACCGATACACCTTCAGCCGTTTTGGATACTTCGGCCACTCAGTTTAAGCAGAAGGCTGCAAATGTCCCTGCCAGTTCGGCTTACCGTTTGGTAATAAAAAAGGGCGCCTACGAGATGACCTTATTTGACCAGGAGGGCTGGTATGGCACCTACCCGGTAGTTTTTGGTAATAAAAGCCAGGAAGATAAGCGCATGGAAGGCGACAGACTTACTCCCGAAGGGCATTTCAGGATTGTGGGCAAGAAGATCCACAAGCAATGGGGAAAATTTCTGATGCTCGATTATCCAACCAAAGAAAGCTATGAAAAGTTTCAAATGCGTAAAGCAACGGGCGCTATACCTAAAAAAGCCACCATTGGTGGCGGCATAGGCATTCATGGCACGCGACCCAATGAAGAATGGGTGATTGACAAATATGTTAACTGGACCGCCGGCTGCATTGCTGTACGGTACAGCGATATGGATGAACTGTATGATATGCTGCCCATTGGTACAGAAGTGATCATTGAGAAATGATAAATGCAGAGGAGAGCAAAATAACAAGAACTAAAAAGCAAAAACCAAACTTGCCTACCGGCAGGCAGGCCTGTTCCCTGAGTTGATTTAAATACTAAATCCGAAAATTAAAATCCGAAATCCGAAGAGGGCGATCAGCGGTCTGCTATCAGCAACACAAAACAGGAGCCATGAGCAATACCCCTGTAACATGTACCCCTCCTGTAACCTGCACCAGTCTCAAATCCTGCCTTTCCTGTTATCAAAAGCTAAATCATTTATCCTTTAAACCTGCATGCCTGCTGTTGCGCAACCGCCAATAATTATCATTCGTATAAAAAAGAAACGCCTTGCAGCGAAAGCCGCCTGATTACGATCTATAAGGATGTGCTTATCTTTTCCGTGCATGTAAAACATAACGGATACACAGAAAAAGAAACCCCACACTGCCTGCCGTGGGGTTTTCTTTTTAAAACAGGTTTGCTTTATCTTCAGCAAATGAAAAAAGTGCTTTGCTCTTTCCTGCTCTGTTTTCCCCTTATTGCTGCCGCGCAGGATACTACAAAAATGATGATGATACAAACCACCGGTAAGCTCCCATTTTTAAAATATGGATTGGGGCAGGACCGTTTAGGCGGCGCAAAAATGACTTATCTCGATACGGGCATTGTAATGCGGGTGGTAGATTCCGTGAACACCGATTATAAAGTACAGCTCTCTGCGCATCATTTCGCCTATATTGACAAGGCCGCTACCCAATGGCTGCCCTGCAAAATGCCGAAGCCCTATTATCTTACATCGAGCTGGCGTGTGTACGGAGATGACCGCTTCGATTATGTTACCATTAGCTTGGATGAAAGACTGCCTTATCGCAGTGTACAGCAGATCAGTCCGGCACGTATTGTGGTGGATATTTTTGGCGCTACTTCCAATACCAACTGGATATCACAGTTTGGCTCGGTGAAGGAAATCAAAAACGCCTGGTATGAACAAATAGAAGATGATGTGATGCGGGTGTTCATTGAGTTAAAGCATGCGCAGCACTGGGGATATCACATTGGCTACGACAGTACCGGACAAAAGCTGGTGATAAGCGTAAAACGGCAGCCCGGGGATTTAAAGATCCGCAAGCTGAAAATAGCGATTGATGCGGGGCATGGCGGAACAAACACAGGCGCTACAGGCATAACCAGTAATATAAAAGAGAAAGAATATACCCTTAAAATTGCGCAGGCAGTAAACAAATTATTGAAGCGGAAAAGAGTGGCAACATATATGACCCGCGAAAAGGATACTACGCTTGGTATGCCGGAACGTGTGGAAATGCTGAGGTCCGAAAACCCACACCTGCTGATCAGTATTCATCTTAATTCTTCGGGCAATATGACGGTTAAAGGAACGAGTACCTATTACCGTTATATTGGTTTCAGAAGCCTGTCTCAGGCTATATTACGGCGTATGCTTGAGCTTTCTTTGGCTGAAGCGGGGAATGTGGGCGGTTTTAATTTTTCCCTTAACGGCCCAACAGATTATCCCAATTGCCTGGTTGAAGTGGCTTTTTTAAGTAACGTGGAGGATGAAAAACGTATATTAGATCCCCGCTTTCATAATGCGGTAGCCAAAAAAATCTATAAGGGTATAAAAGACTGGCTGAAGGAAATGAAGTAAGCTTTTCATAAATTTACCCATGCATAAAATTTCGCGTCGTAAGTTTGTTCATCAAACTACTAAAACAGCCATTGCTACGGTAATAACAGCAGGCGCTATTGTAAATACACAAGCTATGAGTGATAACAATACTTTTATCCATCACGTTTATTTTTGGTTGAATAACCCTGACAGTAAAACAGACTTTGAGCAACTGGTTGCCGGATTGCGTAAGCTCTCCGCCGTAAAAACCATTAAAACCTTTTATATTGGCAAACCCGCCAATACCAGCCGCGATGTAATAGACAGTTCCTATTCTGTATCGTGGCTGCTGTTGTTTAATAATAAGGCAGACCAGGATAGCTATCAAACCGATCCCATTCATCTGAAGTTCGTCGAGGAATGCAAACACCTCTGGAAAAAAGTGGTGGTATATGATACGGTGAATGTGTGAGTATTGAAATGTGAAAATGAAAGCGGTCGGCACCCGACAAAGGAGGGTCAGACCGCGGACAGATGAAGCTCCAAATCACAAATGACAAGAACCAGGCCTGTTCGCTGCGGCAGATAAAATTCAAATCCGAAGCTTTAAGTTTGAAATCCGAAGGAATACAACGTTAAACAAAAAACTAAAAACCATAAACTCCAACCCGGCTATGAGACATCATTTGCCGATAGCCGACAGCTGAAAGCTGACCGCTAAATTACATATTATACCATGAGCTATTGCAGTTATGTAAACGGGTTAAGCGCTGAGGAAGAAAATGTGCACCGGGATTATCACAATAACCACTACGGGTTTCCTATTGCCGAGGATAATGAATTGTTTTGCCGTTTAATTCTGGAAATCAACCAGGCGGGTTTAAGCTGGACTACCATTTTAAAAAAAGAGAAAGGATTCCGGAAAGCCTATCACAATTTCAACATAGCCCGTATTGCAAAATATACGGAGAAGGACAGGGAACGATTGCTCAGTGATGCCGGCATTATAAGAAACCGCCTGAAAGTGAATGCGGCCATTGAAAATGCCAAAGCGGTTATTCAGCTTCAAAAGGAATTCGGCTCTTTCAAAAACTGGATAGAACATCATCATCCTAAAACCAAAGAAGAATGGATGAAGATATTTAAAGCCACCTTCAAATTCACAGGAGGTGAAATTGTAAATGAGTTTCTTCTAAGCACAGGATATTTACCCGGCGCGCACACCGCTGATTGTCCTGTATATAAAAAAATAATAAAGCGCAAACCTGCCTGGAACCGGTAAGTTACCGGCCCTTCATGGCCTCCGCTATGGCATCTTCCAAACTGAAATATAGTCCCACCGTGTACCTGGCCGGACTGTAATCCCAGGGCACACTCGTAATTTCCTGGGCAAATACCGTTTGCAATTGTACCTTAAGGAATTTGTATCCTGTTCTTACCGTAAAAGAGGGTTCAACAAAAGCATAATTGGTATTATCAATCCTTCGCCCGCTGCTGTTGATAAGGTTTTGCTGCAAAAGATAATCGTTGCTCATTCCTTTTGCATTAAAATGATCGTATTTCGCGCTCACCAGCCGGAGGTTAAATGCGGCATCGAAGGCAGGAGAGCGAACACCTATACCGGGCTGTATAAAAAAACGTTTCAGCCGCATATCAACATCACTCCTGATCTGGCCGGTTCCATAGCCCACATAGCAGTCTGCAACCATTTTAAATTTGTTGCCTTTGGCGTAATATCCTCCCACACCAAACTCAAGTAAGTGCGCTTTACCATCTACATTACCATTGATGGCATCGGGATTATCGGGGGTATAATCGTAGGTGCTGTAATTGGCAATAATACCCAGGTGCTTTACAGGGGAAACCGAACCTTGCAAATCAAAAACATACCGTGTTCCCTCATAGTCATAATCTCCGCCGTTACCGCCTATACTGCCCGCTACATTCAGGTGCGCCTGCCCCCCATCTGTAAACAAAGGAGCATTTACCCCATTGGGCTTGTAATAGTACCGGTTGCAACTGCTGCATACTGCAAGAGCAATCAGGCTAAAAAATAAAATGTATTTATGTTTCATAATGAAAGTTTTGTAAGGATGTTTCACCTCTTCATTTTTATAAAACGCATGATTTTGATGAACATAATTAGCTTATCTTCATAATCTGGATGCCTGCTTATTTTCCAGTTGTATTGACTAAAGTTGAGCTTTAATTTTTGAAAACTGTTGCATCCGGTTGTACTTTGTCTAAATATTTTTAATACCTGAAAATGCAGGAACAACAAGGTATTTTGTTTCCCAGACGGGTGCGTTCATACAAGTTGTATCTAACATTATTAGCAGCCTGTTGTATTGCGTGCAGCGGCTATGCCGATACTACTCAGCCGCGTACACTAACACTTACCTATACCTGCCATATTACGAATATTCCCTCCGCTGCAAAGCAATTAAACTGCTGGATACCTGTTCCCTCCTCTGATGAACGGCAAACAGTAGCATTGCTGTCAGGACCGGCCTCAGGGAAAATAACTACTGAGCGCAAATATGGCAACCAGATATATTATAGCCAGATTATGATGGATAAGGTAAACGCTAAGGACAGCTTAACTATTACCCTGAAGTATAAAATAAAATTATGGGAAAAGTTGGTACCGGAAGCCAGGGCCCTGACCAATTTGCCCAAAGCAGATGTTGGCGGGAAGATGAAGGTGTACCTGGCAGGTAACAGGTTGATCCCTCTTGACGGACCGGTTGAAACCATCCGGCAGCAATTGCAATTAGAAAAAGAGCCCATTAAAGCAGCACGGCAGATATATGATTACTTGATTGATAATATGATTTACAATTACAAAGCGCCGGGTGCAGGAATTGGCGATGTGCTATGGGCCTGCAACAGCAAAACAGGTGATTGTTCAGACTATCACTCTGTTTTTATTGCATTGTGCCGGTCTGAGGGGATCCCGGCAGACCACGTTTTTGGCTTGCCATTGAGAGCCACCCTGGGTAAAGGGAAAGTAAAAGACTGGCATTGCTGGGCCAGGTTTTATGTGCAGGGTCCGGGCTGGATCACCATTGATGCGTCTGAAGCCGACAAACATCCGGAACTCCGGGATTATTTATTTGGAACTTTAAGCAACCTTTATCTTACTGTTTCGCACGGAAGAGATGTGGTGCTTGAGCCCGCCCAACAAGGTCCGGCATTGAATATTTTTGCCGATCCATACGTTGAGATAGACGGCAAACCTTTTACAAATGTTAAATGGGAAGGCACTTTTGAAACACTGAACCAGGATTAGTGTTTCAAAATCTGCTCAAATTTTATCTATTGCTGCTTCAGCAAAAACAGCTGTACATATTTTTCTTCTTCTTTTTTTACCCGGCGGTTGAAAGCTAATATCCGGCCATTGTTCGACCATATTGCTGCTCCGAAGGGCGCCTCTTCAGTTATATCGCGGGGGGTTAACCTTTCAGAAGCATGGGTTTTTATACCGGTGATGAATACACTATTATCGGCTATATAGGAAACATAATTACCATCGGGACTTATGTTGATAGGTCCCTGGATAGAAAAATCATTAAAAGTGACCTGGCTGATGGCTCCCCCATTGGGCGATACGCCAAAAACCTGAATAACACCCTTCGGATCTTTTGCCATAAATAAAATCAGGGTTCCATCGGGGGTGGTACGCAACCAATGCCTGGGTCCCTGAACGCCTTGTTGGGTATAGGTAATCCTTCTTTGTACTACTCCCGCAGGCAGATCGGGACGGGTGTAAGCAGTTCCTTCCAAATGGCCGCCAGGAGAGGCTTTGGTAATATCATCCGGAATATCGGTTACAAAAATTTCCGCTATCGTTTCGTTTTTTTCATTTCGTACATTGCCCTGGAAAGCAACAGCACGGTGTTGCCGGCTTCCATCGGTCTTCTGATATCCTTTACTACCGATCCAGCCTTCATCGAATGCTTTGTCTATTTCATCACTTCCCGGTTCGGGGTTTTCCGTAACCTTTGCCACTACTGCCGAAAAATATTCACCATTATTATTTTCCATTGCGCCATCGTCCGGCACGGTTACTTTTCCCGGCATCATTACGGCAATAGTTCTCAGGTCCTTAACGGCCGTATCTGTTTTGGATAACTGCTCCATGATATAATCATTATAAGTGAAGCTTATCCATTTCCCGTCGCCGCTCCATGTATGCGCATGCGTTCCGCCGCGCAAAGCCCCGGGCGTAAAAGGAGGCGTTATATTGCGGGCATCCATAAACACAGGCTCAAAAGGGTTAGCGGTATGGATAGCCACACCTGTACGACGGGTAAAACCATAAGGATGTTCTTCATTGGCATTACGTATGCCATGAATGAACAAAACCGCAGGATCAGCCGGTGAAAAGGTTGCCGCACCTACGCCCGGTCCATATTTTGTTTGATGCTGCGTATGATACAGGGGTTGTATTTTACCTGTTTGTACATTTACCATTTCAATGCTGCCGGTAACGCCAATGCCGCCATCATCATTGCGGGTGTCGTATACGATCCATTCATCATCCGGAGAAAAAACCTGGGTTGAATTCAGGAAATGACCATGAGGGTCATGGGTAAGCTGTGTTTCGGTAAAGCGCATTGGCATGTTTAATTTTTTATTTGAACAGGAAGCCATTGAAAAAAAACCAAAAGCAGCCAATGGCAGGATTATTCTATATGGCTTATACATCACTGTGTACAGAGTAAAATATGGATGGGAGATACTATAGCGGCAGTGCAAAAATTATTGATCACCTGCTCATACCGGTATCCGTCATAGGGGCATCAGCATCCTGTTGTTATCCGGGTTCCAATGCTTTGGCTGGATCCCAGAATATCTGTTCAAAATTCACAATGGTGTCGTTTTTAACTTTTATGCCTTCACTTTTTAAAAGATCCGCCATTAAAGTGGGTGTGGCAAAATGATGCTTCCCGCTTAGCATACCATTGCGGTTTACTACGCGGTGCGCCGGTACCGGCGGAAGCGCGGTGCCTGCTGCGTTCATTGCCCAGCCTACCATACGGGCTGATAGCTTTGTGCCTAAGTAGGCCGCAATGGCACCGTATGAAGTGGCGCGTCCTTTGGGTATGAGCCGTACCACGTCATATACCGATTCAAAAAAAGAGTCCTTTCGTTTTACTTTTGCCGGTATAGCGGTTTTGTTATCCGTAACCGCCGGTTTTGATCTGCGTTTCATGCAATAATTGCTTTAGTTGCTCATCTTTTTCCGGCGGAAGGTTCTGGGGGAGGCTGAATTTCAAATAGTGCACCCGGTTACTTCCTGCAATGTCTAAGCTTTCGTAATAGGTTTTTATTTTCAGCTCTTCGCTGACCTCCTGCCGGGCATATACATCCTCATCATCTTCCGTTAGGGGAAGCTCATATATTGCGCATACTAATTTAGTAAAATGATACAGGTTGGGTGAATCTGTTTTTAAGTGAACAAAGCCGCCAGGCGCAAGTATCTGCCGGTACAGCCGTAAAAACCTGGGGTGTGTGAGCCGCTTCTTTGCTCTTGAAAGCCGCAACTGCGGGTCGGGGAAAGTGATCCATATTTCCTGCACCTCGCCGGCTGCAAAATAATCGGTGATCTTTTCAATTTGTGTGCGTAAAAACGCAGCATTCTTTATTCCTTCTTCCAAACATTTTTTTGCGCCTGCCCATATGCGGTTGCCTTTCAGGTCAATACCTATGAAGTTCCGGTTGGGATATTTTTGAGCCAGCGCTACCGTATACTCCCCTTTGCCACAGGCCAGCTCCAGCGTAATGCCATTACCGTTGCCAAAAAAGGCATTCCATTTTCCCTGCATGCCCTGCGGGTATTGCAATACGTTAGGGAACGCTTTAATTGCTTCAAACCGTATTAATTTTTTGTGGCCCATAAGCAAACAAAGATAAGGAGGAGCCGGTTTACAGGATCCTTACCGAATTGCTTAAATCTTTTTTTACCAGTACGATGCCCGGCTGTTTGCCTTTTTCAAAGCTGCCCAGGCTGTTTTCCCAATGCAGGGCCTCCGCTCCGTTTAAGGTAGCCCATTGCAGCAGGGTAGCTACCGGAATATGCGGGAAATGAGAATGAATAGCCACCATTTCGCTGGTAATGCTTAATTGCCGGTTGCTGCCATAACTATCCGTTCCCAGAACGATATGACAATTGTGTTTGATGAAAAGATCAACCGCGGGCAGTGTTTCTTCTATATATAAATTGGCATTGGGACAAAAACAATATACTAACCGCAACCCGTTTTGTAAAGCGTATGTATTGGCGAACACGATATCTTCTTCAGCCATATAGGTATTGTGTACCAGGATAATGGTTTGCCCGTTGTTGAAATAAGGCAGCCAGGTGCGTACACTGCTTTTCCCGGATACAGGTAACGGTACAGACTTGCGGCCGATACTTTCATAAAAGGGAATGAAACGGCCGCTTCCTTTAGTAAGCAGTTCATCCTCATCGGCACATTCCTGGTTATGTATGGTTATTGTTTTGTTTTTTGTATGGGTATTGATAAGAGAAAAAGTGAGTGGGGAAACACTGTATATGGCGTGCGGGGAAAGCGCTGTTGCTGAATCAGCCGGAAGCGCCTGCATAAATTCGTCTTCCATCCGGCTGTATAGTGCCACCCGTTCTGCGGCTTTTGTGTCATCAAGATTGGTGATTTCAAGAAAATTATACCATTGTACAGGACTTTTAACTTTTTGCCGTAAAGAACAGGTTTGATTGGAGATATCGCCTGTTGCTACAATTCCTTTAAGATACATTTCCTGGTCGGCCAGGGCCATGTGCCGGTTTTTTTCTTCCTGTTCAACCTGCGGCGAACGCATTACGGCCGATATAAAGGCGGTAAGTCCCTGCCCTGCGGGGATATGGTTGCGCATATGGCTGAGCTCCAGGTGGCAGTGGCAGTTTATATGGCCGGGCATGAGCATGCCGGTGAGTTGCTGAATGTCCTCCCCTGCGTCTTCAGTTATTATATCCAGTACAGTGCCCCCTTCATCGGTAATGAGAATATGTGAATGACCGAGCAGTTGGCGCCCGGTAAATAATTGATCTGCCTGAAATTTGCAATACGCCATAGCTGAATTAACTTTGCTGCCCTGAAAAGCTGAAGGGCTTACCGCAACCTGAAGTGTGCAACGCCTGTCTGCCGCCAGGCAGGCAAGATAAGTTGCGCAGCGGTTCGAAAGCCGGGAGCACAAAAATAACACAAAACCATCCACGGGCAATTGTGGAACCATAGCGATGTTAGACAAATTAGAAGCGATAAAGGCAAGATTTGACCAGTTGGGTGTTGCGTTAACCAATCCGGAAATTGTAAACGACAATAAAAGGTTTACCGCTACCAGCAGGGAATACCGCAGCCTTGAAAAGATTGTGCAGTCGTATGACGCGTATAAAAAGGTATTGGAGAATCTTGCATTTTATACTGAAGTATTACATGGAGATGATGCGGAAATGCGGGAGCTGGCCAAAGAGGAGCTGCCTTTGTTGGAAGAGCAGAAGGAAAAGATGGAAGCGGGGATCCGCCAGATGCTGATACCCAAAGACCCGCAGGATGAAAAGAACGCTATTCTGGAAATACGTGCCGGAACGGGAGGCGATGAGGCTTCGTTGTTCGCGGGCGATTTGCTGCGCATGTACATCCGCTATTGTGAAGGCAGGGGATGGAAAACGACAATCCTTAGCGAAAATGAAGGTACCGTTGGCGGGTACAAAGAAGTTGAGCTGGAAGTGGTAGGCGAAGATGTGTATGGTACGCTGAAGTTCGAGAGCGGCGTACACCGGGTGCAGCGGGTACCGCATACCGAGGCCAGCGGACGGGTGCACACCAGCGCTGCTACCGTGGCGGTGATGCCAGAGGCGGATGAAGTAGATTTTGAATTGAGAGAAAGCGATGTTAAAATGGAAACTTCACGAAGCGGCGGCGCGGGCGGACAAAATGTAAATAAAGTAGAAACCAAGGTAATGCTAACGCATATTCCTACCGGCACGGTTATTATATGCCAGACTGAACGTTCGCAATTGGGAAATCGTGAAAAAGCCATGCAAATGATGCGTACCCGGCTATATGAAGAACAGGTGCGCAAGCAGGAAGATGAAATTGCTCGGCACAGGAAAAGCCTGGTGAGCACAGGCGACCGGTCGGCAAAGATCAGGACCTATAATTTTCCGCAGGGACGGGTTACCGATCATCGTATAGGCCTTACCGTATATAATCTTGATAATGTAATGAACGGCGACCTCCAGGAGTTTATTGATGCGCTCCAGTTTGCTGAAAATGCGGAAAAGCTTACGCACGAGGGGGTTTGAGGATGGGTGCAGGATGCAGGTTACAAGTTGCAGGATGCAGGGACTATCCGTTGCGGTAATTAGCGATCAGGTATCAGGGAAGTAGCTACTAAAAATTGGATAAGTCCTCCTTCTTTTTTCCCTCACTTTGCGCTTAGTTGCATTCCCTTTCGAATTTCGAAATTCCGGCTTCGGATTTTCTAATTTGTGGTTCATGGTTGCATTGGACTTCGTTTTTCGGATTTAAGACTTCGAATTAAATATTTGAATCTTATCCGCCCCGGCGGACAAGCTTGCCTGCCGCAGGCAGGTTTGGTTCTTGCTATTTGGTTCCTGATGCTTTGTATTCCCCCGGATTTCGAATTTTAATATTCGGATTTGAGACTTGTTTGGTTCTTGTTATTTGTCTTTTGGTGCTTTGTATTCCCTCAGATTTCGTTCCGCACATGTCGGGATCCGGCTTCGGACTTTACACCCCCATTCTCTCCTTAATACTTTGCCAAACCGGTTGCACATCAGGCGAAAGCTTAAAATAAATAACGCTGCCACCATATAGTATAATGAATGCCGCACTGCGCAAAAACATACCGGCAAAGCCATGTATATTTTTAAAGCCAAAGTAGCAAATGGCGTAACAGCAAACCGCCACTATTACGGCATACAGGCTGGCAGGCGTAAAAGGTTGCAGTTTGAATTTTTTCCAGAGAAAAATAATACGAATCAAATTGTAAATTATTCCCTGGGAGATAAGATTGGCTATGGCAGGCCCCAGTATATCATATTGCTTTGTAAGAAAATAGGTTAACGGTAACATAAATGCCAGCAGGATGATTCCGCTCACCAGCTCAAAACGCCAGTAGTTTGAAGTGCCGATGATCTGCGCATTAAGGCCTGTGCCCAGGTCAACTACCCTGGTGAGCCCCAGCAGTATAAAAGCACTGAACCCCGCCAGGTAGGCATCTTTCAGTCCCAATGTATAAATGGCTTCCGTATAATTAAGCGCTATTAATACAAAAATACCGGCGGCAAAAAGCAGCAGGTTAATAGAGGAACGCTGGTAGATCTTTTGCAGCATTTGCATGTTCTTATCCTTCCAGGCCTTAGATAAATGTGCAATAGAAGCCGCAATAATACCCCTTTGCGGCGCCTGTATTACGCTCGTCATAACCTGCGCCAGCCCAAATATGCCCGCCTTGCTTAATCCATCGTCTAATACGGCAGCAATAACAAGCGAGTCAAACACACCCGAAAGGGTAAAAACGATCATACCTGAATATGCGAAAAGACAAAGCGAAATAATTTTTTTAAAGTAGCGCCGCGTAACCTTGCTCCGTTTAAAAGTAAAATGGATTTGCTTAGTAGCAATTAAATAGGTAAACAGAACGATGGCAATACCGGGGAAGGTAAAAGCGTACAGCTTTATAAATACACCAAAGCCGGTAATGACATGAAAAATAAATAAAACAATAAGCATTGTGGTAAACAGGCGCCACAATATTTCTTTTAAAAAATTGGTGAGTACCGGCTTATGTATGCTCCAGGCATACGATTCAAGTATGGTATACAGGGTGAGGCCCAGTCCCATCGGAAACATCCAGTAATAGTAGGTAACAAGGTCGGGGGAGTTCTCCCCGAATTTACGGATCACCAGGTCTTTAAATATCCAGCCGGCCAGCATTACCAGCAAAAAGCCAATGCAGCCAATGAGCAATGCCCAGCTAATCATATCATTTTTACGGGCGGGAAGATGATAATTATAATAAGGGTGAAATTTAAAAATATAGGACGGCATGGCGAGTCCGGCCAAAGCCGCCATCATGATAGATATATCCATGAACATTTTGGTTAATCCATATTGAGCCGGCGTAAAAAGTCCCTCCTTGGTAAAGAAATAAACATTGAGCATCCCCACGGCAAAACCCATATATATTACTATGGAGGAAATAATGCTTTGCCTTCTGATCATGCTCATGCGGTAAAGATAATCCTGTAAAATAATAAAACGATTCCCGTTACATAAAACATCCATGTTAATGATCCGCACAGGGGGTAACAAAAAATATTCCGCAGGTATTTAAGAATACCCGCTACCGCATTCGTTACCCCCCTTACTATTATTCAATATCCTTTCAGGAGCCGGTGCAAAGCCTGTAAAAAACAGTTACTGTTATCTTTTAATTATTAAATCATTTTTTATGTCAATCAAAATGCAGGGCATGTGGCTCGTGAGCGTAAAATCAAAATCGGCCGCATTTCCCCAACAGTTTAAGATAGAAGGCGCCGATACCGGCAACGGCACTTATGCCGGCACACCCGGATCGCCCGAAGTTTTTGTAAACGGCAGCAACTGGTCTGTTACCATACAAAACAATCCCGGAACAGGATTTATTCCCTCCGGCATGCAGATCACCTTTCCTGTTTCATCGGGCGGTTTTTACCGGTTCGATATTCAATCCAATGATGCGGGAGGAGATGAAGATTTTGATGATCTGATACTCACCTGCCGTACACCGGTTGATGCCAATGATTATATCATTTATGGCAATGTGAGTTATTATGAGGGCTTTTGCCTGTTCAATCCATGCAACAGAAGGTATATAGTAATAGATACCCTGGTGGCATTAAAAGATGCCCTGCTTAACCCGGCATTAAAAAAACTCATCGGAAGCTATTATCCGGGCAGGGTAAAAGCGCTGGAAGCAGTGGCGCTGAATCCGCAACCACTACCGCCCTCTCCCGGAGATCCCTTTACACCAATGGTAGTTCCGCTAACTGAAGCCGCGCCTATCCCGGCAAAAGAAAGGCTTACCGTTCGCAGCATACCGGATACGGTTTCAGCGGCAGGTGAGCCACGCGGTAAAAATGAAGAAGGATTTGCATTTAACAGACTGATCTCCGCACAAAAATCTACCAGCGCAGCGGGTATCATTTCAGGTAATATAGCCAACAGCCTTCGCTCCGATGCCATAACAATTGTGGATCGCTACCGTTTGTATTGCGAAAGCGGATCGCTGCCCAATGCTATACTAAGCTTCCAGGAATATGACCGCAGTACAGGTGAATTATCGGGCGACCCCTATACCGGCAACGGAGAAAGAACAGAACTCGGCAGTTCATTTGCCGACCGCAACGGCAATTACATTTTCCGCTTTAAGGTTAATGCGGCAGACATTGCTGATGAAATAGAAACAGATACGGCTTCCGGTGAAACCACTACCGAACAATTGGCGCCCGATGTGCTGGTTCAGTTGCTCTGCCCCGGCTCTGCTGTGCCCGTTTTTGAATCTGCCCCTAACTGGAATATCGGACATTTAAGAAGGATCAATATTTGTGTTCCCAAAACAAAATCGTGCCTCATTCCGCTGGCATGCAACGGGCAGCATATTTTACAGGGTGTTGGAAATATTGTGCTGGGGCCGCCTGCAGCTTCCGGTACGCGCATTGGTTCTAATAATTTTCTTAACGAGTTGGGCATTATTACCGCTTATGGAAGCGGTGCGCCCGCCGTGCGTTGCGCCGCATGGAACGGCACTTTGCAGTTAAGAGGTTGCCTCAGCCATAACGCCGTGAAATATTACCGGCTGTGGTACCGCCGCAATGCGCCGTTCACCTTTTTCACGGCCTTTACCAAACAATTTTCATTACCCCGGTTCCAGGGTATTAATGTAGTGGATACGCCTGTGTTTGATACGGCAAAAGATGCTTACCTGAACGTGGAAACGGATACTACCTATAGCTGGCTTATTGCCTACCGCAATATAAAAGCAAGGATAGCTACCGGCGACTTTGTTCCGGGCAGCTATATTTTCAGGATCCAGGGATTCGATGCCAGCCTCAACCCTGTGGCCGGAACGGAAGAAACCGTTCCCCTGTATTTTGAAAGCCAGGAAGTAGCTGCGCACATTGATCCTGAAATTACAATGGATGGCGTTGGGCCTTTGGGTGAATGCGCCCTGTTTACATTACCTTTGGTAAACGGAACTGTTGTGGAAGGCGCGGGGCTTACCGTAAAGTTTAAAGCAATACATAAACCTGCATCTTCAATCGGCTTTATGAACAATTATGGATTATCCATGGCCAAAGGCGCAGGTGGCTTTGCATTTACTCCGGCCGCCGCTCCCGCTAATTTTATGGCGCCGGGCATACTCGATGCCACTATAAACAGCGGAAGAAATTATGTACACGGCAATGACCTGAACTGCATTACCTATTTCCGCGGAACGATCAATGAAGCCGCAGCAGATGCAACAGGTTATTACACCGTTACGCTGCTTCCGGCAAGTGGTCACTGGCTGGAACCCGGTCAACCTTTCTGCGCATTCGGTATTTCACTGAGCGGCTACCTGCGGTTAACCAACGGAGAAAGCGGTTACCCTTATTTCTCAGGCGGACAGGTATTAATTGGCATACAAAAACCTTAACCATGCTACAGAATGAATGGCTTCAACTTGTGGTTTGCATACTGGCAACCTGGCGGCTTACGCACCTTCTTTCCAAAGAAGACGGACCATTCGATATCATTTACCGGTTAAGGAAAAAAGCAGGAGCGGGTTTCTTAGGAAACCTGCTCGACTGCTTTTATTGCCTGAGCATTTGGGTAGCCCTGCCCTTCGCATGTTGGATGGCATTTAGCTGGCAAGTACTTTTGCTGCTGTGGCCGGCTATTTCAGGTGCAGCATGTTTGTTTGAACAGTTCAGCTCAAACAATACAACAAGGGTTGATAAAACATTGTATTCAGAAGATTAAAAAATAAAAATCATGTCGTGTTGCGGACAAAAAAGAAATGAAAACCGGCAGCAGGAACAGCACCAGGCTGCAGGCGCTGTGTATAATTACACGCCCAAAATGGGGGAAGATGTGCAATTTGAGTACACGGGCAAAACAGCGCTCACCGTAAACGGTTCCATTACCGGGAAGCGCTATCGTTTTGAACATACCGGAAGTAAGCTGGTAATTGATTACCGCGATGCGGCGGGTATGACGGGCATCCCGGTATTAAGAAAAGTAAAGTAGCTAAAGGATGTGGAAATATTATGCCCGGCCTTATGGCTCTACCCAGGCATCGCTTTCTTTAAGCAGCTTAATAAGTTCTTCAACAGCAATATTGCTGTCAACAGAACGCTTCACTACTTCCTTGCCCTTATATAATGTTATTTTACCGGGACCGCTGCCCACATAACCAAAGTCGGCATCGGCCATCTCACCCGGACCGTTTACAATGCAGCCCATAATGGCTATCTTAACGCCTTTGAGATGATTGGTAACCGCACGTATTCTGGCGGTGGTTTCCTGCAAATCAAACAGCGTTCTGCCACAGGAAGGGCAGGAAATGTATTCTGTTTTTGAAATACGGGTACGGGTTGCCTGCAAAATGGAAAAAGCCGTGCTATTGATGAACTGCTCAGGGCTTTGGTTATCTACGTAATTTCTGCCACTGGCATTGAGCTGCCCGTAGCTGTTGGAAAGCAGCCCATAGCTGCCTGTTGTTATTCCCAAACAAATGCCATCGCCAAAGCCATCCAAAAACAAAGCGCCGGTTTCTGTTGCAAAATGAATAAGATGCTCATCAGGTGTTTGCCAGTTGCTGTCCGTCATTAATATAACAGGATTACGGATATCTTTTTGCAGCAGTTCCATGAACATGCGCCGTACCGATTGCATCGCGTTTTTATTGGTGCTGCTTAATGCCAGCACAACAGTGGGGTCATCTTTAATGCTGTTCAGACTATTTAAATTAAACGAATCGCCTTCATTGAAACAGTCCAGCATTACTACATTTAATATCGTGCTTTTGTTTTGCACGGTCGCATCGGGGTATTCATCAAAAGAAAATAAAGGATAATACTTTTCTTTGTCTGAGCATTCCGTCCATTTTTTTGCAGGCAGTATTACTTTTAATGTGCCGGGTAATGCAAATGGCAATTCATTACCGTTAAAAAATATATAGTCGGCCGCCAGGTCGCTGATGTTCCACTTATCAAGTGCTTCATTGTAGCTATACCCTATGCGTTGTAAAGTTCCTGCTGTAATTTCACCTGCTTTGCTTACATCTGCCACTACTACCGGAACGTGGCGTCCGCCGATATGATTAACCACAAAGGTATCCCGCCGTTTGTACTGGAAAGGGGAGTAGGGAGCGGTGGGGGGTGAGTGGTGAATGGTGAGTGGTGAATGGTGAGTGGTGAGTGAGGCGGCACTGTAGCGTTTCACAATATCGCGGCACACGGGTATTTCAAACTCGGGGTCTTCGGTTAAGGATACCCGTATGGTATCGCCAATTCCGTCTTCCAGCAATGTGCCGATACCGATGGCCGATTTTATTCTCCCGTCTTCCCCGTCGCCGGCTTCCGTAACACCAAGGTGAAGCGGGTAACATTCCTTAAATTCATCAGCCATTTGCCGCACCAGAAGGCGATAGGCCTGCACCATTACCTGGGGGTTGCTGGACTTCATGCTCAGCACAATATTGTGAAAACTTTCATCGCGGGCGATCCGCAAAAATTCCATAGCGCTTTCCACCATGCCCATAGGCGTATCTCCGTACCGGCTCATAATACGGTCGCTCAGCGATCCGTGGTTAGTGCCAATGCGCATAGCCGTTCCATATTCTTTGCAAATTTTCACCAATGGGGTAAACCGCTGCCTTATTCTTTCTATTTCGGAATGGTATGCGCTATCAGTATATTCAATAAATTCAAACTTCTTTTTATCAATATAGTTGCCGGGGTTCACCCGTACTTTTTCAACAATACGGGCGGCAATTTCGGCGGCATTGGGCGTAAAATGTATATCGGCAACGAGGGGCGTATGGTATCCTCTTTTATGAAGTTCATTTTTAATGTTCAGCAGGTTTTCCGCTTCTCTTTTGCTGGGCGCCGTGATGCGTACCATTTCCGCGCCGGCTTCAATACAGCGAACAGACTGCGCTACAGTGCCCAGGGTATCCATAGTATCTGTAGTGGTCATGGTTTGCAGCCGAATGGGATGAAAGTTGCCGGTTAACAATCCACCAATATTTACTTCCCTGGTTTTTAGCCTTTTATATTCAGTTAAGGATTCACAATACCATTGCATAATATAAGTATAAAAGAAAACTACATGCAAAGGTAAACAAAACTAAGATGGCTGTTAACCGGCAGGCAATCAGACATAAGATATCGCGTATCAGCGGCTCAGCCGTCAGGTATCAGGAGAGTAACTGCCAACAATAGAAGGGATACTTCTTCTTTCTCTTCTCCCCGGATTTCGGATTCCCGGCTTCGGATTTAACCATATCTGTCATTGGCCGCCTGGCCGCGAAGCATCTGCAAAGATCCGGTACACAACTAATATTCCACACTATACTCGGCGGCTTCGGGCCGGTTGAGCATATCGCTTAGCGTGGTTAGGAAAGTAACGGTCTTTTTATCGTCCGACAAAATGGTTTGATTGCCTTTGTATTTTTTTATCTTGGCGGGTGCTACAATAATCGTCTTATAATTCATATCGCCCATCATCATCGTCATTTGCTGCAGCATTTGCATAGACGAATCATTTTGTATCTTATTATTGAACAATTCTTTATTGATCAGGGTATTGGATATCTTACCAGCAGCAGCGGCAAAAGCGTATGCCTCCTGCGAAGGGTTTAAAATATTCTTGTCTTTTGATAAATCGGAAGGAATATTTTCGTCAGATCCGCTATCACCTTCATTTTTCAGCTTGTCGGATACGCCCAGTTTATCTATCACTGCTAAATAAGATGATTTCAGTTCCGGTAAATCATTAATATGTTTGAAAGGAAAATTAAGGGTGACTATCAATTCTTTTGCAGCTTCATCTACCTGCATCCGCAGGCTCCCCTCTTTAAACAATTCCTTTTCCTTAGCGGTAAGCGTGGTGGAGGTATCTGTAAAAGACTTAAAATAAACAGTGGAGTCTTTCTTCTCAGGTATTTTGGTTTCATCTTTATTTTCCTGTCCTATCTGATCCATGAGCGCGAGCATTTTGCTCATATCTAAGGTAACAGTATACACGCCGCTGTTGTTTTTATTGATTACAATCTTTTCCTCGGTATCCAAACAGGAGCTGAAGAACAATACAAAAAGCAGGGAAGCGATAGCCGGTATTTTGTTGGTCATGTTTATAAATTGATAGTATAAAGGTAGAGAGATGGGGTGCAATTGCGGATACCTTCCGGTTAAATTTTTTTCTGCTTTAAAATGCTCCAGTTCTCCTCATCCCTTACAATAAGGTTGTTCAGGATGCCAAGGCGGTCTATTTCTAATTGTACCGTGTCGCCGGGTTGCAGCCATTGTTCAGTATATCCGGGGTTACTCAATTTAGCTGTGCCATTAAGTTCCAGGAAACATCCCGTGCCTACGGTTCCGCTGCCAATAATATCACCGGGATACAAATTGGCGCCGTAAGAAGCCCTTTCGATAATTTCGGCAAATGTCCAGTCCATATCGCCCAGGTTGCCTTCGCTTACCAGCTCGCCGTTTACCCTGCATTTCATCACCAGGTTCCAGCACTTGCCGGTATGATTAGTTTTTGCGGGTATTTCTAAAAATTCCAGCTCATCAAGGGTTATCAACGCCGGGCCTAAAGCGGTTGAAAAATCTCTTCCTTTGACATCGCCGGGATTTAGCGGCATTTCTACTGATTGTAATTTTCTTGCGCATATACCATTCATGATCATAAGCCCTCCTATATATTCATCCGCAAGAGCCGCCGGAATATTCCGGCCCTGCTTACATACTACCACGGCGGCCTCCAGTGCAAAGTCTAACTTTTCCAAATGATCCGGCATGCATTGTACTTCTCCGGGACCCTGTACGCTGTAATGGTTGCCGAAATAAAATACAGGATACTGATCAAATTCCGGCGCTACCGGTGCATTACGGCTACGCCCAAGCGCAGCTACGTGCTGCCGGAATGCGTGTGCGCCCCTGTAAGAAGTGGGAAATGGAACAGGTGATAATATTGTAACCGTATCATAAGGAATACCCCTGTTTTGCAGGAACCGCCCTGCTTTTACCCCTTCTTCGGCCCTTTTGGCTAAAGGAAAAGCATCTTCCCAGTAATTCAGGAACATGCCCATGCTGCCGGGCAGGTCGGGATGCAGCTCATCTGTATTATACAAGTGTCCGTTTATCAGCAGGGCTAACTGGTCATGCGACTCGCGGTGGTATGAAACTAATTGCACGCTTAAGATTTATATTGCAATATAAAGGAATGTTTTACAATAGCGCTTTATTGGTTCAAACAGGTTTTTTTTAGCAATAAGGTGCTCAAAGGAAAGTGACGGATAGAATTAAAGGCAGATTTTTGTATCTTTTCGTATGAAAATGTTTTTCCTGCTTTTCATTTTGCTTTTCACCTCACAATATATGAACGCCCAGATAAAAACAGATGCATGGCTGTCTGAATTATTATATAGCAACGCTTCTGCGCCCCTGCTTCACATCCTGAACAATCCCGACAGCTTTCAATACCAGTTGATTTATACACAAATTGACCGCAACAGCAACAATACCCCTTCTTTTAAACACTACTATTGCCATGTTGATAAAAACCGGTATTTCAACCCGGCTTCCACCGTAAAAATGCCGCTGGCTTTCCTCGCACTGGAAAAGCTGAATACACTGAGCAAGGCAGGTGTAAATAAATATACACCCATGTTAACCGACAGTGCTTACTCCGGCCAAACAGCAGTGCTCACAGACAGTACCGCTGAACACGGGTTACCCTCCATAGCACATTACATCAAAAAAATATTTTTAGTAAGCGATAACGACGCCTATAACCGCCTGTACGAGTTTATAGGGCAAAAAACCATCAATGAAAGGCTCTGGCAAATGGGGTATACAGATTTTCGCATTACCCGCCGTTTTGTTCGGGCCACCGAAGAAGAGAACCGCCATACCAACCCTGTGCGCTTTGTTGACGGAGCGGGAGAACCCCTGTACACGCAACCCGCCGCTTACAGCAACATAGCATTTGATTTTAGTAAAAAGATCCTGGTGGGACGGGCACACTATAACCGCGATGACCTTTTGGTACATGAGCCTATGGATTTTACCACCCATAACAACGCGCCGCTTGAAGACCTGCAGCAAATACTACAGTCCGTTTTGTTTCCTGCATCAGTAAACGCCAGGCAACGGTTTAATTTAACACCCGGCGATTACCGGCTTCTTTACCGGTATATGTCTATGCTTCCTGCCGAAAGTAAATATCCTGAATATGATACCGCCACATACTTCGACAGCTACACGAAGTTTTTCCTGTTCAGATCTGGCAGAACCAAAATACCGTCGTATATTAAAGTGTTCAATAAAACAGGCTGGAGCTATGGTTTTTTAACGGATATCGCTTACATCGCTGATTTCAAAAATAAGGTGGAGTTTATGCTGAGCGGCACCATTTATGTAAACCGCGATGGGATACTGAATGATGATACCTACGAATACGAAGAGCTAGGCTACCCTTTTTTTAAAGAGGTGGGGGATATTATTTACCGGTACGAGTTAGAGCGAAAACGAAACTTTGCTCCGGATCTAAAAAATTTTAATATAGAGAGTGGTGAATAGTGAGCCGTGCATGCAAAACCAGAAGGAAAGCAAGACGTCTTCCTGTTTACATAGCATCACACAAAACATAAAATAAAATGAATGTTATTACCCGGATCATTATCCTTATTTGCATAATAGCAGGTGCTCAATCTGCTTTTTCACAATCCACGTGGATTCGCATTAACCAGTTGGGCTATACACCTGAGGGCATTAAAGTGGCGGTATGGGGCGGCAAAGAAACGCTATCGTTTAAGCAATGGCAATTAATAGACGCGGCTTCAAAAAAAGTGGTATTCAGCGCAAAAGCAGGAAGGTCTTTAGGTGCTTACGGTCCATTCAGGGAAACACTGCGTTTAAATTTTTCCGCGTTTAAACAACCAGGGCGTTATTATTTGCAGGCTGGCACTATTGTATCACCCGAATTTGAAATTGGTAAGGATGTGTATAAAGGCGCGGCAGATTTTTGTTTATACTATATGCGCCAGCAACGCAACAATTTTAACCCAATAACCAAAGACAGTTGCCATACACAGGATGGCTATACCTTATACGGCCCCATGCCCGACAGTACATTTATTGATGTTAGCGGCGGCTGGCACGATGCTACCGATTACCTGCAATACGTAACCACTTCGGCAAATGCCACCTTTCACCTGCTGGCCGCTTACCGCGATTTCCCCGGGGCTTTTGGCGATGCTCACCAGGCTAACGGGCTGGAAGGCAGCAATAATATACCCGATGTGCTGGATGAAGCACGCTGGGGATTAGACTGGCTGCTGAAAATGCACCCGCGTGCAGACTGGATGTTCAACCAGGTAGCAGATGACCGTGATCATATTGGGATGCGTATGCCCGCAATGGACAGTCAATATGGCCGCGGATACCAGCGCCCCGTGTATTTTGTGAGCGGTGAGCCGCAAATAAGAGGAAAATTTATGAACGATACCAAAGGCACTTCTTCAACGGCAGGGAAATTCAGCAGCGCGTTTTCACTGGGGTGGCAGCTATTTCATACCCTCGACAATAATTACGCGCAAACATTAAAGGAGCGATCTTATTCTGCCTTTGCATTTGGATTAAAGAAACCGGGTAACACCCAAACCGCTTCGGTGGTATCACCCTATATTTATGCCGAAGACAACTGGATGGACGATATGGAATTGGCGGGCGCAATGCTGGGCAATGCCGCCGCACCGCAGTTAGCAGGAACTACCGGTATAGATTATGCGTACAGCCTGGCGCAAAAGGAGCCACTAACCCCCTGGCTGGGCGCCGATACCGCCAGCCATTACCAATGGTATCCCTTCATCAATGTAGGCCATTACGAATTGATCAAAAAACTCAACGATAAACGGAGAGACACAGTAGCGGCCTATTATAAGCAGGGCATTGAACTGGTATGGAACAAAGCAAAGCAGAATGCTTTTCTGCGCGGCGTGCCCTTCATATGGTGCAGCAATAACCTTACTACCTCATTTGCCATACAATGTTACTGGTACCGGCAGGCCACAGGCGATAAAAGCTTCGAAGAACTGGAGCAGGCAAATTTCGACTGGTTGTTTGGCTGTAATCCGTGGGGAACCGGCATGGTATATGGCCTGCCGGCCTGGGGCGACACGCCCGATGACCCGCATGCCTCTTTTTTAAAAGTGGGAAATTTCCCGGTTAATGGCGGCATTGTGGATGGGCCGGTGTACGGAAGCATTTTTGGAAACCTTATCGGGCTTCAGCTTACTAAACCCGACGAATATGCGCAGTTTCAAAGTCCGTTGGCCGTATACCACGATGATTCGGGCGATTACAGCACCAACGAGCCCACCATGGACGGAACAGCTTCGCTGATCTACCTGCTGGCGGCAAAGGAAAGCGGCGATTCCTTACCGGCAAAAAATTCATCTAAAAAAAAACGATAGCCGGCAATAACCAGCACAAAAAATTTAGCTACAACCATGGCGGTATTGTGAGGGGCGACACAAGCGCTAAAACCATTGCCATTGTTTTTACAGGAGATGAATTTGGAGATGGCGGTAACGTTATTGCTCATACCTTAAAGCAACAAAAGGTAAAGGCTTCTTTTTTCCTTACCGGGAATTTTTACCGCAATCCTGCATTTACAACGCTCATCAGCACTTTAAAGAAAGACGGACATTACTTAGGAAGCCATTCTGATAAGCATTTGCTGTATTGCGACTGGTATAAAAGAGACAGCTTACTGGTAACAAAAGAAACATTCACTTCTGATCTGCAGGATAGCTATACCACTATGAACCGGTTTGGCATCACAAAAAGCAATGCGCCTTTTTTTCTGCCTCCCTACGAATGGTACAACGACAGCATTACCGCCTGGACAAAGCAGCAGGGGCTGAAGCTGATCAACTTTACACCAGGCACATTAAGCAATGCCGATTACACTACACCCGACATGAAAAATTACCGCTCAACGGATACCATATATCAATCTATAATAGCTTATGAACAAAAGCAGGGGCTGAATGGCTTTATTTTATTACTGCATATTGGTACCGACGCCAAACGAACGGATAAAATGTATAACCGTTTGGGCAACCTGCTGCAATACCTGAAAGCTAAACAATACCGCCTGGTGCGGGTGGATGAATTATTGAAATAAGTATATAGCCGGGGGGTTGTTTAAAAAGTAATATTTGCACTAAGTCGCTAATCTGCCTGCCAGACAGCAGGCGGCAGGCACGAAGAAAATAAAACGGGAAGATCAGAACTTTGTGTTCCTCCCTGCCGTCAGCAGGTTTGTGTGTTAGTGGCACTTCTTCCATACCGGCCCCTTTTGAGACAGCCTCAGACCGCTATATACAAAGTGGATAGCTCATATTCTTTACCTTTACGTTCATGCCGGGCATTCATATTTACGATAGCATTAATTTATTATCAAAGCTCAGCTTACGGCGTACCTGGAATGCAGCCAAGGTGTTAAGCAGCTATTATATCAGCCGCTGGAAAAAAAAGCCCGTACAATGGGGTTATCCTATTTCCATTTCTTTTGAGCCAACCACCTCCTGTAACCTGCGTTGCCCCGAATGCCCGAGCGGGTTAAGGAGCTTTACACGGCCTACCGGCATGCTTAAAAAAGATTTCTTCAGCCAAACGATTGATGAAATATATAAAGACCTGCTGTACCTGGTATTTTATTTCCAGGGCGAGCCTTACCTTAACCCCGGCTTCCTGGAAATGGTGCGGTACGCTTCAAACAAAAAAATTTATACCGCCACATCTACCAACGCACACTATCTTAATGACGATAATGCCCGAAAAACCATTGAAAGCGGTTTAGACCGGCTCATCATATCTATTGACGGCACTACGCAGGAAGTTTACCAGCAATACCGCCGCGGCGGCAAATTAGATAAGGTAATAGAGGGCGCTAAAAATATTGTGAAGTGGAAGCGGGAACTAAAAAGTAAGACCCCTTTTGTAATATTCCAGTTTTTGGTGGTGAAACCCAACGAACACCAGATACAGGATGTAAAACAGTTAGCAAAAGAAGTAGGAGTTGACGATGTGTGGTATAAGACCGCCCAGGTATACGACTATGAAAACGACCCCAACAACCTGATCCCTGCTATTGATAAATTCAGCCGTTACAAAAAAACCAGGGAAGGCACCTATAAAATTAAGAGTAGGCTGGATAATCATTGCTGGAAGCTATGGCACGCCAATGTAATTACGTGGGACGGGCTGGTAGTTCCCTGTTGTTTTGATAAAGATGCCATGCATCGCCTGGGTAATTTAAAAACACAGTCGTTTAAGGAAATATGGCATAACGACAACTACAAACAGTTTCGCAGCGAGCTGATGACCAGCCGCAGGAATATTGATATTTGCGCCAACTGCAGCGAGGGAACCAAAGTGTGGGGCTGATTACCGGAAAGGAGAAACGCTCTGCCCTTCTATTCTTTCACCTTTCAGGCGCTGGGGCGTACCATTATATAATTTTACAAAAAAACCCGCTATTCATATATGCTTCTACACGTTCACCCGGTTAACCCGCAACCGCGCCAGATAAAAACCATTGTTGAATGTTTGCAGGATGGTGGTATCATTATATACCCAACGGATACCATTTATGGATTGGGGTGCGATATCTTTCAGCATAAAGCCATAGAACGCATTGCCCGTATCAAACATATAGATCCGGAAAAAGCTAATTTTTCCTTTGTATGCTACGATCTCAGCGACCTGAGCATTTATACCAAAAGTATTGATACGCCTTTATACCGTATACTAAAAACCTATTTACCCGGGCCTTATACTTTTATTTTACCATCGAGTAAAGAAGTGCCCAAAATTTTAAAAAGCAAAAAAAATACAGTAGGGATCAGGGTACCTGAAAATAAAATTGCAAGAATGATCGTGCAGGAGCTGGGGCACCCCATATTAAGCACAACACTGCCCGGTGATATAGTGGAAGCGTATACCGATCCAGAAATCATTGAAGATAACTTTAATAAGCTCGTAGATATTGTAGTAGATGGCGGCATTGGCGGCGTAACGCCATCTACCGTTATTGATTGCACGGGCAGCTCGCCGGTGCTGGTAAGGATAGGGCTGGGAGAATGGTATGAAGCCGTTTGATATGCCGGCTTTTTATTGAGACGTTAAAGCTGTGTTACTATTGGCTTTAAAAACCCTGATAAAGTTTCCACCTAAAACCTTCAATATATCTTTTTCATTGTATCCCCTGTCAACCAGCGCTTTTGTTACTTTCGGATAATCCTGCACACCGCTTAATTCCTGCGGCAGTGATTCAATACCATCCATATCTGCTCCCAACCCCACATAATCCACTCCCACCAGCTTTACAATATAGTCAATGTGATCTATGAGCAGGGATAAGGGCGGACGGATTGTTTCCATTTCGGCGGCGTATTTTTTCCCCAGCCATTCTGCAATGGCATAGGGCTGCCAGTTCAGTTGCTTCAACGAATCTCTTTCGGCACGGTGGCGTTCAAATATCTCCTTCCGCCTTTCCTGGTAATTGCTGTCTAAAAAACCGGAGTAAAAATTTACCTGTATCACACCGCCGTTCTTTGCCACCGCTTTTATCTGTTCATCTTTAAGGTTGCGAAACACCGGGCAAATGGCATATACGCTGCTATGCGACAGCAATACCGGTTTCGTGGTAAGCTTTATTACATCATAAAATGTTTGCTCCCCCACATGCGACAGGTCAATCATCATGCCCATTGCATTCATCCGTTTTACTACCTGCCGGCCAAAATCAGTGAGCCCTTTCCTTTTGATTTCCCCACGGGGCATTTCAGTATCGGCACCCTTGTTAGATGTTTCATCTTTTGCCGAACTGGCCCATGAAGTAGAATTATTCCAGGTAAGCGTAAGGTAACGGGCGCCGCGCTTATACAGGCTGTCTAAATAATCGAGCCGGTCTTCTATCATATGCCCGCCTTCCACACCGATCATGCAGCCCAGCTTCTTTTGGCGCACCGCTTTTTGTAAATCCGCAGGCGAAGTAACCATCATCATTTTAGCAGGGTTACGTTTAACAATAGCATACAGGGAGTCTATCTCCAGATTGGCAAATTGGAATGCTGTATCTTTTCCAAAAGTGTCATCGCAAAAAACGGAGAACACCTGCACATCCACCCCGCCTTTTTTAAACCGGGCAATATCCGAATGGGCTTTACCGGTAAGATCATTTTCTATGTTCAGGCCATGCATGGTAGCCGAAGAAAGCACATCATTATGTGTATCCACCACAACGGCCTTCTGGTGTATGGCTCTATAGTTTTGTGCATGAACAGCTATATTATACAACAAAAAAATAAATAACAGAAGAACGTGTTGCTTCATGCTTCAAAAATTATGTTTAACGCGTTTCTTTTAACAGATAGGATCATTGGCACATAGGTACACATAGTTCTTTTTATTCTTTCCATTGTATTCCTTTGTTCCTACTGTGCCTATGTGTTTTAAATGTATTTTTTTTAACAAATGGATCATAGGAGACACATAAACACACATAGCTTTTAATTCTCTCAACGAAGGAGACTGCCCCGTAACAGGAGTTGTTCCGCAGCTCACTCCTCTTTACCTCCTTTTTCGCCGATAAACCATTGTTCTTTATTTTTAAAAAGCACATTAAATGTAGTTAAGGATCCATAAATGCGGGTAATGTATTGCTGAAGGTTTACTTTATCCTCATCACTGAGTTTTTTGTGCGCATTGATCTGCTGCTCCAGTACCCGCAGCCTGTCGCGCAGCATTACAACTTTGTGAAAGAAAACTTCCACGGGTATCTCTTTCGGCTTCAATGAGCGGTCTGCCGGTTGCAGGAGCATTGTTCCCCCGGTCCACCTGTCGCCCAAAGGCACTTTCTCCGTTACATCTCCCCATAGGCGTAATATTTTAAGCAGCGACTTTTCCGTTTCTGAAACGGTTTCCACCTCTGCTGTTACATTTTCCGGAATGATCTCATCGAGTTGCGGATCGGTTTTATCAATTTCTTTTATGCCGTGGTTAATAAAAGAAATGATATAGACCGCGTATTTAACGCCTACAATAACACCGGGGCCAAACTGCGTATGCTGCAACCGGGTACCAATGCCTGAAGTGAGTTGTTCCTGTTCCATTATGCATCAAATATTAGTAAGGTTCAAGATAAAAATTTTTTACCGAACAGGTTTCAAATAACAGCTTCTATACCTCTTATGGCTTTACCTGTTGCGGGAATTTCGACATTTCAATGCCCAGGCTTTCCATTAACCGGATCATTTTAAGGTTTATTTCCTGCTTTATGGCATTAAACTCATCCATGGGGATGGGAGCTGTATAATAATCGGTTTGTACAAGATATCCCTGTTGTACGATATCGTTTAAAAAAATGTTCCTGTTCTCTATTTTGGGATGCTGTAAAATTTCCTGCATCCCATCTAACAGTTGTTGAATTTGCATTGCCGTTGTAGCGGTGTCAAGCTCCAGCTTTAAATCGGCACGGCGCTGTGTACGCAGGCTCAGGTTATCTACAATACTATCTACCATTTGCTTGTTGGGCACACTAACGTATGTTTTTTCGGTTGTACGTAACCGTGTGCTTCTGAAACCGATCCTTTCTACCGTACCTGTTACTTGCTGTACTTTAAGCACATCACCTACAACAAAAGGCTTATCAAAGAAAATGATAAAGGAAGCGATAAGATTCTCCAGGCTCTCCCTGGCAGACAATGCCAGCGCCACACCTACGATACCCAATCCGGTAAGGAGGTCCATGATCTGGTAGCGGAAAGCAAATTTGATAACGGTTAATATGCCTGCTATGCTTACAATGGCTTTCAGGAAGTCTTTAAAAAAAACAATGAGCTGGTGTTCTCCCTGTAGTTCTCCGCCGGCATTATTTTTAGCAATAACGAGTGCCAGGTAGTCAATCATCCGGAGCAGCAACCAAAAAAAGGAAACAATAAGCAGCGCGGTTGCTATGCGGTCTACAATTGTTTTTGTGTTGGTTTTGTAAAAATCATATTGCAATACTTCCGGGAAATGCAGCGAGGAAAGGGCGATAACGGCGGTAAGTACAATGATGAAATATTCCAGGGGAGCCAGTATCAGCTTTATGAAGGCCTGCCGGTCTACCCTGCGGCCAATTTTGCGGAGCAAATAAATAATAGCAGCGGCTATCGGCCTGCTGAAATATTTTTTGAGCAGGTACATGCCCAAAATAATAAGGCTTACCGTAAGATAATCTCCGATACTGTTATCTAAAACAATCCTGTTCAGAAATTCATTCATGTTACCGTTCTTTAGTTGATAGGATACAGCTCTATTCCCGTATCGTTAAGCACATATATACCCCGTTGCGTGATGTATATTTTTTCAGCCTGTTGTATTGCCACGGGAAGCGGCGCCTCCTTTAATTCCAGCGTTCCCGGCGTATACCGAACAAACTCATGCCGCCGCCGGCCTGCAATGGTTTTACCTGTTATCTGCAAATCGCTGATACCCGTTAGCGCTATGGTGTTTTTGAGCGTACCATAATAATCAAATATATACAGTCCGTTCGCCGCATCATACATATATACAAACCCGTCCCTGTCTGTTATCTTTACCGGGGAAGGCATTACATCTAATACCTGGCGCAGATCGGCGGTTTCAATAAGCAGCCTGCCGTTTTCATCAATCTTTTTAAGCTTTGCCGATTGTTCATCAAATATCCAAACGTTATTATCATAGGAAAGACCTACAGCCTTTGCCTGGAAAATACCGGTCTTTCTCAGGTCTATTACATTTATCCTGTTCAGGTAGCGGTCCAGCATCACTATCGTTGAAAAGTCTTTATAATACAGCAGCACTTTCATAGGGTTGGTTACATCCATCGCATACACCGTTCCATAGCGGCGTACTTCGTTAAAAACATTCAGTGTGTCGCCTTTATCATTAAATTTTATTAAAAGACCAGCCGGGGTAAGCACATACACATTTCCCAGGTTATCGGCAGCAAACTGCCTGGCCTTACCGGTATAGATGGTAACGGAAGGCGAAAGCGCAACAACGCTGCTGCTTTGCAATACCGTATCCGTTTGCGCATATAGTTGTAACGCGGCACTGCATAATAATATAGTAAGGAGGAAGCGCATCAGGATTCAAAATATTTCAGTTCAAGACGCTGTCCGTCGAATACCGCATAGCTGTTATAACGTATCCAGTCGCCCAAATTAATATACCGGCTGCCGCCACTCAGAGAAAAATCAATGGGAAGGTGCCGGTGGCCAAAAATAAAAAAGTCGTAATGCTTTTGCTGCAGCACTTCTTTGCAATAGCTGATCAGCCATTCCTTGTCTTCTCCCAAAAACTGCGCATCATCTTCGCCCGTTGCCGCCCTGCTGCTTTTGCTCGACCAGTGCGCAATGCCCATACCTATATACGGAGGGAGGAGCCCAAACAGCCACTGGCAGGCTTTGTTCCGGAATATTTTTTTTAAGAACTTGTAACCCGTGTCGCCGGGGCCAAGCCCGTCGCCATGACCGATTAAAAATTTTTTTCCGTTAAACTCAAAATCCTTTGGCTCATAATATACCGGGATGCTTAGCTCATTTTCAAAATACCCGCTCATCCACATATCATGGTTACCTACAAAAAAATACAGGGGTATACCACTGTCTGTTAGCTCCGCCATTTTACCCAGGATGCGAACGAATCCCTTGGGCACTACTTTCTTATACTCATACCAGAAATCGAAAAGGTCGCCCACGATAAAAATGGCCGCGGCATCTTCTTTTATTCCGGAAAGAAAGCGAACAATATGCTTTTCCCGTTTCAGGCTTGAAGCATGATCGGGAACACCCAGGTGAAAATCGGAAAGAAAGTATATATTTTTTCCTGTAGGAACCTGCATTTGTGCAAGATAAAATGAAATGCTTCAATTTTCTGTCAAAAACACAAATACTTCTTTTGGTCCGTGCACGCCAACCACCAGCGTTTTTTCAATATCAGCCGTCCGGCTCGGACCCGTTGCAAAAGTAATGAGGGAGGGTATTTTGCCTGCATATTTTTCTTTTAGTAGTTGCAGCCCGTCTTTAACATCATACACCAGTTGGTTAACATAAGCTACGCAAATATGCACCGGTGCATACACGCTGGTTGTTCTGCCGCTTTGCTGTGCCGTGCTCATCACAATGCTTCCTGTTCTGGCTATTAGCATTTCACATCCCGTAACAGCCACATCGGCCCCGGCGAGGGGCTTTTGAGAAAAAGCAATATGAGCCAGCTTTTCCCGCAGCAGGGTTTCTTTACAAAAAACCTCTTTCCATTGCCTCTGTTGTATAAGCAGCGATAATTGCTGCTGCATTTCTGTTTCCCCGGCGCAATATAAAAAACGGCCCTGCAGCGCGCTGAACGCTTCGGCAAAAAGTATTTCAGGATCATCCGCAGGGGGTAAAAACACAGACTGGTTTCCCTCGCTTTGGGGAAAAGGCAAAGGCACTGGTGTGCTCAGTGCCTTTCGTATCTTTTTAAGCATATTTTCCTTTGCAGGAGAAACCTTCATTACGTTAGGAGTTTGGTATGATTTCAGCAGGAGGAACACCAGCGCTGATGCCGCCGCCTTCAGAACCATTGGATCCGGTATGGTCACCATGATGATGATGGTCGTGCACCACATCGGCGGGCTTCTTCTCTTCAAAAGGCCGTTTGCCGATCAATTGCTCCAGGTCGCTTTGAAAAAGCACCTCGCGTGTGAGCAGTTCTTTTGCAATGACTTCCACCTGCTGCTTCTTTTCCTGCAACAGGTTCTTGGTTCTGCTGTATTCTTCGTCTATCAGCTTTCTTACCTCTTCATCAATTATTTTCCCGGTTTCTTCGCTGAAAGGCTTGGTGAAATAGTTTTCCTGCTGCGGATCATAATAGCTGATATTCCCCAGCTTTTCGTTCATGCCGTATATGGTAATCATCGAATAAGCGATCTTGGTTACCTGCTGCAAATCGTTGCTGGCGCCGGTGGAAATTTTTCCAAAGAAGATCTCTTCACTTGCTCTTCCGCCCAGGGTCATGGCAATCTGGTCTTTTAACTGGTCTGTATTATAAAGGTATTGCTCTTTTGGTGTATACTGTGCATACCCGAGGGCGGCCGTGCCACGGGGAACGATGGTAACTTTTAGCAAAGGATACGCGTGTTCAAGGAACCAACCACAAATAGCGTGTCCGGCTTCGTGATAAGCAATGATCTCTTTTTCGTCGGGCGATATGATCTTGTTCTTCTTTTCCAGCCCGCCAATCACACGGTCTATCGCGTCCTGGAAATCGTTCATCTCCACTTCGGTCTTTCCTTTACGGGCAGCTATCAAAGCGGCTTCATTACACACGTTGGCGATATCTGCGCCGGCAAAGCCGGGCGTTTGTTCAGCCAGTTTAAATACATCTAGCTTGGCCGATTTTTTAATGGGTTTTAAATGCACATGAAAAATCTCTTCTCTTCCTTTTACATCCGGCTTGTCAATAGTAATCTGCCTGTCGAACCGACCCGGGCGCAATAAAGCGCTGTCCAGCACATCCGGCCTGTTGGTAGCCGCAAGTATAATAATCCCGCTGTCGGTGCCAAAGCCATCCATTTCTACAAGCAACTGGTTAAGCGTATTCTCTCTTTCATCGTTGCTCATCATCATGTTCTTACCTCTTGCCCTGCCAATCGCATCTATTTCATCAATGAATATGATACAGGGTGCCTTTTCCCTGGCCTGCTTAAACAAATCCCTTACCCTGCTTGCCCCTACGCCAACAAACATCTCCACAAAATCGGAGCCGCTCAAACTAAAGAAAGGCACCTGCGCTTCCCCCGCCATGGCTTTTGCCAGCAGGGTTTTACCGGTACCCGGAGAGCCAACCAGCAATGCGCCTTTTGGAATTTTGCCACCGAGCGCCGTATATTTTTTGGGGTTCTTTAAAAAATCCACGATCTCCATTACTTCCTGCTTGGCTTCTTCCAGTCCGGCCACATCGGCAAAAGTGATATTCACCTTCGTGCCTTTTTCAAACAAAGTAGCTTTTGATTTGCCAATGCTGAAAATACCGCCAGGGCCACCACCACCACCGGGGCCGCCTACCTTACGCATCATTAAAATGAACAGCAGGGCAAACATGAGCAGCGGAAAGATGTAGCTGAGCAAAGAGCCAAACCATTCGGGATCACTTACTATCTTAACAGGCACTTCTTTTACCTGCGCATGCTCTTTGTAAAACTCAGCAAGCGTTGTGCCCGTGTAGGTTTTGGCATCCGGAACTTCAAACTGGAAATGTGGTCCTTCGGTTCTTGAAACAATTGACCACCTGTCTCCCAGTAATTCTCTGTAAATGGGTTTATTTAAACTGTCTTTGTTTATAAAAACCCTTACCATATCTTTATTGCGAACCAGCTCCAGCTTCTGAATATCATTTTTAACAAGCATTTCGTTACGGAACTGGAGATCCGAAATAATGGTTGCTGTTGGCGTAGCGCCTTTATAGAGCTGATAGCCTACCAGCAAAAGCGCAACGATACCATATACCCAGTAAATACTGAACTTTGGACCGCGTCGCTGAGATTTGTCGTCTCCATCCGGTCGCTTTTTGAATCCGGGAATTTTATCCTGATTATTATCCTGTGCCATAAACTTCTTCGCTTAAATAATTTAAATTATAATTAAAAAACCGGATACGCCCGGTTATTAAAAAAATGACCGTTTAGGTTTTGTTCTGCAGATCATGCTTCGTGTTCTGTATAACCGCCATCATTCCACATTTCTTCCAGCTTATAAAACTTCCGTGTTTCCGGCTGAAAAACATGCACTACAATATTTACATAGTCAATTAGCACCCATTGCAGGGCCTGGTAACCTTCGTGGCGATACGGCAATTCACCGGTGTGTAGTTTAACTTCCTGCTCTATTGCATCGGCAATAGCCCTTACCTGCACATTGCTGGAAGCTTCGCAAACGATAAAAAAATCTGCAACGGCTTCCTGTATTTTACGCAGATCCAGCGAAACAATATTTTCTCCTTTTTTTTGACGGATGGCGCTGATGATGGTTTTAAATAGCTTACTGTTCCTCGTCAACCTGGCTGCACGTTTGGGCCGTGCAGCTAACACCTGTAATGCTGCCAATAGAATCAATTTTAGATTTACCCTTTTTTTTCGGGGCTGATTTGGTTATCATTTAAAAAAGCAATGCGATGCAACTGCTTATTTGTTTTACGATTATATAACTTGCTCAAAAATAGTAATTAATTCGGTATTCTCTTATGCAATCCTTCGGACAGTCTTTTACCGTATTACCCAGTATTGACAGCACCAACAACTATGCCATGCAAATGGTTCATGCCCGTTTGGCAAAGCATGGCGATGCCTGGTTTGCGCTTAACCAAACTAAGGGCAAAGGGCAAAGAGGGAAAACCTGGCGAAGCAGGGCAGGGGAAAATATAATTATAAGCGTTGTTACAGCGCCTTCCTTTTTACTTCCTGTACAATCTTTTTTGCTGAATGCAGCTATTGCACTGGGTACGTATGACTTTTTTAAAAAATACGCCGGCGATGAAACCCGCATCAAATGGCCGAATGATATTTACTGGCGTGACAGAAAGGCAGGCGGCATATTAATAGAAAATAGCATACGGTCTAAGAAATGGTTATATGCGGTTGCCGGCATAGGCCTCAATATTAACCAGTGCCATTTTGAGGAAACCGTAGCCCGGCCAACATCACTCCGGCAAATAACCGGTAAAAGCTTTGAAGTAATTGATCTTGCCAAAGAGTTGTGTGCATGCCTGGAAGCAAGGTATGAAACTTTAAAAGCAGGAAATGAAACACTAATTTTACATAACTACGGGCAGGCAATGTATAAGCTAAATGAGCAGGTGAAGTTTAAACACAACGGCATTTTGCTGGAGGCCCTCGTAAAAGGCGTAACGCCGGACGGGCTGCTGATCGTTGAAACAGCTAATAAAAAAGAAGAAAAATGGCTGTGGGGAACCGCAGAATGGATATTATGATGCGTTGAAGGCACCAAGATAAATAAAACGGGAAGATCAGCGCTTTGTGGCTTAGTGGCATATCTTCTATATCGGCCTTTTTGAAACAGCCTCAAGAAACGGCTCAATGGTTATTCAAAAACCTGATTTTAAACAGCTTCTTAGCGATTTACAATTCATGACTAATTTTATTCCCATTTTTCCATTAAGCATTGTAGTATTTCCGGGGGAAGAAGTAAACCTGCATATTTTTGAACCCCGCTATAAGCAGCTTATTAAAGAATGTTTCAGCGATGTAAAGCCTTTTGGCATACCGCCCATTATCAATAGCCGAATGGGTGATCTGGGCACTCTTGTAAAGGTGCAGGAATTGGTGAAAATATATGATAACGGCGAAATGGATATCCGCATAAAAGGTACTGCTGTTTTCCGGATACTGGAGCTTATCAAACGCATTCCGGATAAGCTGTATAGCGGCGCCATCGTTAATTACCCCGAAACCAATGAAACCGGGAGCGAAACGCTCATGAAAAAAGTGTTAAAGAGCATGAGAGAAATGCACCGGCTTTTAAAAATCACCAAACAATTTAGGCTCCCGGATGAACGCCTGAAAGCTTTTGATATAGCACACCACGCGGGCTTGTCTGTTGAGGAAGAGCAGGAGCTGCTTGGGCTCACACAGGAAATACACCGGCAGGAATATTTAAAACGGCACCTTCATACCATCATTTCCGTATTAAAAGAAACAGAAACCTTAAAAGAAAGAATAAAGCTGAATGGTCATTTTAAAAATCCCGGTTCAATGGATTTATAAGTTTATTGTTTGTGATTTGTGGTTTATTGTTGCCTCGCTTCGGATTGTTTCACATGTACTACTTATAGCTGAATGCTGGTTGCTGACAGCTTTATGCCTTATCAGCTATTCATGCTGGCCAGGAACTCCTGGTTGTCTTTTGTTCCTCTCATCCGTTTCAGCAATTCATTCATGGCCTCCTCGGCATTCATGTCGGCCAGGTAGTTACGCAGCAAATGCATTCTTTTCAGCACATCCTTATCCAACAGCAGGTCTTCGCGGCGGGTAGAAGAAGCTACAAGGTCTATAGCCGGGAATATGCGCCTGTTGGCCAGGCGCCTGTCTAACTGCAGCTCCATATTACCGGTTCCTTTAAATTCTTCAAAGATCACTTCATCCATTTTTGAACCGGTATCTATTAAAGCCGTAGCCAGTATGGTTAATGATCCGCCATTCTCAATTTTTCTTGCGGCGCCAAAAAACTGTTTGGGTTTTTGCATGGCGTTGGCTTCCACGCCGCCCGACAATACTTTACCCGATGCAGGAGCAACGGTATTATGTGCGCGGGCCAAGCGGGTAATGGAATCAAGCAGGATAACCACATCGTGCCCGCATTCTACCAAACGCTTGGCTTTTTGCAGGGCAATGGTAGATACTTTTACGTGCTTTTCCGCGGGCTCGTCAAAGGTAGAAGCAATAACTTCCGCCCTTACGCTTCTTTCCATATCGGTTACTTCTTCGGGGCGTTCATCAACCAGCACGATCATCATATAGCACTCGGGATGGTTTTCAGCAATAGCGT
Source organism: Agriterribacter sp. (assembly GCF_035445465.1). NCBI lineage: Bacteria > Pseudomonadati > Bacteroidota > Chitinophagia > Chitinophagales > Chitinophagaceae > Agriterribacter > Agriterribacter sp. The sequence goes on along the minus strand of NZ_DAOMQT010000002.1, from coordinate 68,252 downwards.
TGGCTATATCTTTCAGTAAAACCGTTTTACCCGTTTTAGGCTGCGCCACAATTAATCCGCGCTGCCCTTTACCGATAGGTGTAAATAAATCAATCATTCTTGTGCTCAATGCCGATGGCTGCGTGAAAAGGTTCATCTTTTCAAAAGGGAACAAAGGTGTAAGGTAATCGAAAGGCACCCTGTCTCTTACTTCTTCGGGCGATTTGGCATTGATCGTTTCCACTTTAAGTAAGGCGAAGTATTTTTCGCCTTCCTTCGGCGGACGAACTGCACCCGACACCGTATCGCCGGTTTTTAAACCGAATAATTTTATCTGCGACGGAGAAACATATACATCATCGGGAGAGGAAAGATAATTGTAATCACTGCTTCTTAAAAAGCCATACCCATCAGGCATCATTTCCAAAACGCCCTCACTCATGATCACACCATCGAACTCAATGTTAAAGTTCTGCTCACGGCGGTTAGGGTATTGCCTCCGTTCGGCTTGCGATTCTTCGGCCGGTGTTGTTTCCTGCTGTACCGTCTCTTCTCCGGCTAATTCTTCCTGCTCTTCTGCTTCATCGGCATCATCTGTTTCATCGGCAGGAGGAATAGCAACAGCGGCGGCTTCCTGTTCCCGTTTTTTTGCAGCCTGCTCAGGGGTTTCGTCCTGGAAAAGCCTGGGTTTCTTTACTATTTTCTTTTCCGTCTTTTTTTCGGGATCAGCGGCAACAATTTTTCTTTTCCTGGCGGGAGCGGGAGCGGTTGGTTTTTCTGGTTCAGATTCCACAAGGGCTTCTTCCGTACTGTTGGATGTAGTTGTTTTTACAACGCGTTTGCGTTTGCCCTTCTCTTCCGTTCCTTTGGTTGCCGCACTATTTTCAATGGCCTGTTTATCTAAAATCTTATAGATGAGTTCCTGTTTATCGAGTTTTTTAGCGTTAGCAATGCTCAATTGCTCGGCAATATCAAGCAGCTCAGGAACGAGCATATCATTCAGTTGCAGAATGTCGTACATAAATATACTTAACGGTTTAACCTCTCATCAAAAACACCTGATAATTGAAAGAGAAATGTTGAAATGAATTTTTGGTTGAATGAAATTGGTGCGGAATGGCTAAAACTGATAGAATCCCGGAGCTTGGTAAGAATTGATCAGTTTGATTCCGTGGCAATAATACATCAAATTTCCGGAATCTAAAAAAATTTTTACTCCCTTATCTTTGTGCGCTTTCCTTTTTGCAACGCATTTTTGTGAAGCCTGTTTAAAAAGAATCATATGTTCAATAAAAGAATTAAAATAAAGCAATTGCTGTTACAGGAACCAGAGAGCCAGGAGGTTACAGTTATGGGATGGGTGCGCAGTTTCAGAAATAACCAGTTTATTGCACTCAACGATGGCTCTACCAATAATAACCTGCAGGTAGTAGCCGAACTGGGCAAATTTGATGAGGCTTTGCTGAAACGGGTTACCATTTCGGCATCTTTAAAAATTACCGGCACGGTTATTCCCTCTTTAGGCAAGGGCCAAAAGCTGGAACTGAAAGCCGCCACCATAGAGATCCTTGGCGACAGCGATGCTGAAAAATATCCGCTGCAACCCAAAAAACACAGCATGGAATTTTTAAGGGAGATTGCCCACCTGCGCTTTCGCACCAACACGTTTGGCGCGGTGTTCAGGGTGCGGCACAGCTTAGCCTTTGCTGTACATCAGTTTTTTAATGATAAGGGATTCGTGTACCTGCACACACCGGTAATTACCGCAAGCGATGCAGAAGGAGCCGGGGAAATGTTCAGGGTAACTACTTTACCGGCCCATAATCCGCCGCTTACCGAAGATGGCACTATTGATTATAAAGAAGACTTTTTTGGACGCGCAACCAACCTTACGGTAAGCGGACAATTGGAAGGCGAGCTGGGCGCCACCGCCCTGGGTGAAATATATACTTTCGGACCTACTTTCAGGGCCGAGAACTCCAATACTCCCAGACACCTGGCGGAGTTTTGGATGATTGAGCCCGAAATGGCTTTTTGCGACCTGGAAGACAATATGAACCTGGCGGAAGAATTCATTAAATACATCATCCGCTACGCTATAGAACATAACCCCGAAGATCTGGCGTTTTTAGCACAACGCCTTGCCGATGAAGAGAAACAACTGCCGCAGGATAAACGCAGTGAGCTGGGGCTACTGGAGAAATTGGATTTTGTGCTCAATAATAATTTTGAAAGGATTACTTACACACAGGCCATTGATATTTTATTGCAGTCGCCCGCGTACAGGAAAAAGAAATTTCAGTACGAAGTAAAATGGGGCATTGATATGCAGAGCGAGCACGAAAGATACCTGGTTGAAAAACATTTTAAAAAGCCGGTTATCGTTACGGATTACCCGATGAACATAAAAGCATTTTATATGCGCCGGAACGATGATGGCAAAACCGTTGCCGCCATGGATATTTTAGCGCCGGGCATTGGCGAAATCGTGGGCGGTTCCCAGCGTGAAGAAAGGTTAGACCTGTTGTTGCAACGCATGGAAGCCATGCATGTATCCGCGGAAGAGCTATGGTGGTATTTAGATACCCGCCGCTTCGGCACGGTGCCTCACGCCGGCTTTGGACTGGGCTTTGAGCGCATGGTACAATTCGTTACCGGCATGAGCAATATCCGCGATGCCATTGCTTTTCCGAGAACGCCGGGAAGCGCGGAGTTTTAAGAAAGCCCTTTACAATGGGGTTTTAGCAGCTTTTCACAGACCGTTCTTCCTGCACCTTTGCCGCAACGGGGTCACCCAAACAACTCCACAGGATTTAGTTTCAAAAAATCCTGCCAGGGCATGCCGGAATTTCCAACCAACAATATTTTATATAGATTAAACTGTTTTTGGAAGGCCGTCATCCCCGAACGGCTTTGTGCTGCCCCGCTCTTTATTTCCAAAGCCACAGCCTTACCCCCTTTTTCAATAATAAAATCTACTTCTTCATTTCGCTCTCTCCAGTAATACAGCATAAACCTTTCTGTTAGCGCATGATTGATCAAATGAGCTCCTACGGCCGACTCTACCATGCGTCCCCATTGAGCAGGTTGTACAATGATGTCCCGAAAGGTTTCATTACGCTGAGCACTTATCAATGCAGTATTGTGTACCTGGAACTTCGGGCTGGATCCCCGCTTACGGATGATATCTTTAGCATACTTTTCAAGTCCGCCAAGCAACCCGGCGGTATCTAGTAAATTTAAATAATGCGACAGGGTAGTGGTGTTACCTGCATCCTGCAATTGCCCCAGCATTTTGGTATAGGAAAGGATCTGGCCGGAATACAGGCACCCCATTTCAAAAAGCCGTTTCATCAGCGCCGGTTTGTCTACCCTGGTAAGCATGAGTATATCTTTGGAGATACTCGTTTCAATTAAAGATTGCTGAACATACGCTTTCCACCTGTTTTCATCTTTTATAAGTTCCGCTGATCCGGGATACCCGCCAAACCACACATACTGATTAACATTCCACCCAAACGCTTTTTGCATTTCGGTAAAAGACCAGTGGCCCAGATACATGCTTTCAAACCTGCCCGCCAGCGATTCCGTAAGCCCCCGTTGTAGCAGCAGCCGGGATGAACCGAGCAGTATCACTTTCATATTTCTTTTCTTCCGGCTATCTGTATCCCATAATAATTTCACCGCTTCACTCCACTGCTCTATTTTCTGAATCTCGTCAATGATCAATAGAAATTCCGGCATTTTTTGCTGATCCATCATTGTGCGGGCTGCTTCCCACTGCTGCTCCAGCCATGTAGTATTCGTTGCAGCTATAGCATCGGCAGACACAAAATGATGAGGTATCTTTATTTTCTCCGCTAACTGTACAACCAATGTGGTTTTTCCCACCTGCCGGGGTCCCATTACCACCTGTACGAAGTTGCGTGGCTCCTGTATCCTTTGAATAAGCTCTTGTAAATGAGGGCGTACAAACATTTTTTACAAATTACTCAATATAATGAGTAAAATTATTCAATATAATGAGTAATTAAAGGATATTTTTTTTTTCAAGGAATACCGCTTGACGAATCCGGCCATTATACAACGAAAGAAGTTGGCTTGTATACTACCATTTTGCCTTAGCGCATCTCTATTTTCTTACGGCCCTTATCATTTCCCGCTTATGCGCCGGACCGGGTATTTTTTCAACACTGAACCCAGCTTCAATCAGCGCTCGACGCACTGTTCCTTTAGAGCAATAGGTTACCAGCACGCCGTTTATTACCATAGCGTCAAAGATCTTTTTAAACAGCTCCCATGCCCATAATTCCGGCTGCACATCCGGAGCGAAAGCATCGTAATATACGAGGTTGAATAACTGCGGTGTCCGAAACTCCTGCACCGTTGTTAAATGCCGGTATACAATAAACCAGGGGGAAACAGCGAGCGGTTCGTTCCCTGCCGCAACATGCATTTGCCTGAAAGGCAATGCCAGGTTTGGCCGCTGCAATACGGCACAATAGTTCAGTCCGCTGAACTCCCGATCATTCAATGGAAAGGGCTCTATAGCATGGTAATGAACCGTCAATTGCCTTTCCTGTACTGCTTCCAGCGTTAATAAAGCATTGAGCCCCGTACCAAAACCTACTTCAAGTATATTAAGTGCCACAGGCTGTATATCCATCCACCAGCGCAAGCCCGCTTCCACATATATATGCCGGCTTTCCTGCACCGCGCCGTGAACAGAATGATAGGTTACGTTGAGAACAGGCTCATATAAAGTGTGTGAGCCATCGGCTGTTATTTGCTTTTGCCGTTCCATGTATTGAGCAAAGAATCAAGATACAAATAACAAGAACCAAACAAGTTTCAAATCCGAATATTAAATTTCGAAATCCGAAGCGGAATACAAATCACCAATAATCAAATAAACCCAGTCTGCCGTGGCAAATTCAAATCCGAAGCGAAATGCAACTGTAAACCATAAACTGTAAACCAGAAACTATTCCCTAGTCCTTCTCATGCACCGATAAAATGGGAATACGCGAATGAAAGACCAGTTCTTTGGTGTGACTTTTTTGAAACAGTAAGTCTAATAAACGGTGCTTGCGGGGTATTACAATCAGCAGGTCAACATCATTGCTTTCTGCAAATGCGCTGATCCCCGTTTCTACATCGGGGTTATCAATATAAAAATATTTTGGCCGGAGCTCCTGCAATAACGAGTACAGCAATACCGACTGCTCAGCCGAATCTTTTATATTACTATTTTTATCATCCACGTTTAAAACGCTTAGCGTTGCATTAAAGGTGGTTACCCATTCCTTTATAGCAGCCGCGGGTGCGGCATCCACTATTTTTTTAAAATCACAGGCAAAGCCGATCCGTTGTATACCGTTAAAAACGGCGCCTGGCGGAATAACAAGCACCGGAGCGGTAAGATGCCGTATGGCCGATAAAGTAGAGCTTCCCACCAATAACCTTTCTACAAAACCGGCGCCCTTTGTTCCCATCACCACGGCAAAGGGATGACTGGCAGCGCATATTGCTTTCAGCTCGTCTAACAGGTCGCCTAATCTTACTTCGGCAGTTATGGCAAGCTTATCCGGGGCAACCCGCTGCACCTGTTCTTTTAGCTCATCAATTCTTTCCTTGTTGATCTTTTCCAGCTCACCAATATCCATCAGTGGCAACGGAATATCACTGTTGTCATACGATACAGGCGCCTGGTATACATGCAGCAGCATTACGGAAGCATCAACAGCCAGCGCAAGATCCACGGCATACTCCATGGCATTAATAGCCACCGGTGAAAAGTCTGTAGGAACAATAATGGTTTTCATCATCCTGTTTTTTACTTAACAAAATATAGCTGGCTTTAGTTGTTCATAAGCACAATGGGCAGGGCTTTCTTCTCTGAAATACAATTTTAAAAGAATTGATGCTAATTTCATGCAAAATTCCGCTTCGGTACTCAAAATACGCTAAAAATCCCGCTATGCATATTCCTGTAGTTACCTTTTAATGCTTATAGGATGAGTTTGAAACTTTTACGGCATATCTCTTTTTTGAAGGCTGTTACTTTATATAGCTTAACAGCTTTTGGGGGAGCGCAGGGCCATTTTGGAATGATGATGAAAACTTTCGTTGCCAAAAGAAAAGACATAACGGAGCAGGAACTGCTGGAATACAATGCCTTTTGCCAGTTGCTTCCCGGCGCATCCTCTACACAAATCATTACCCTCATAGGTTATAAAAAAGGAAAGCTGCCCCTGGCCATTTTAACGTTGCTGCTTTGGATATTGCCCGCCTGCCTGCTCATGAGCGGGCTTTCTTTTGCCCTCGATTTTGCCGGTAAAACAACGCTGCAAAACGATCTGTTTAAATTTATAAAGCCAATGGCTGTTGGCTTCCTGGCCTTTGCTGCCTTCAGGGCATATACGTTGGTTTCTGGCAACCGCATTGCCCGGCTCATTATGGCCGGCGCCATGATCGCCACTTATTTTCTTTTTAATTCACCCGTCATTTTTCCGGCAGTTATTTTACTGGGCGGACTAATCACCAATTTTACGGAAAAGACTTCCAAAACAATAAGTATTGAGCCAAGACCCGTTAAATGGGGTAATATAGTAATATTTTTTTTAATATTTATTATTGCGGGATTTTTCAGTGAGCTATCGCGCAAAAATGAATGGCAGCACCGTAAGGCTTTTAATCTTTTTGAAAATACCTATCGTTTTGGCGGAATGGTTTTTGGCGGGGGAGATGTGCTGATGCCCATGATGTATGAGCAATACGTGGTTCGTCCGGCAACCCAGCGCGTACAGCTCAAAAATCAAAACGTGATCAGCATTGACCAGAATGAATTTCTTACCGGGGCGGGAATGGTAAAAGCCATACCCGGCCCTACTTTTTCTTTTTCGGCTTTTGTGGGAGGGGAGGCGCTAAAAAATGAAGGCCCCGGCATGCAGGCTATTGGCTGTGCCATTGGTACTTTTGGCATTTTTTTACCCAGCGCCCTGCTGGTATTGTTTTTCTTCCCGGTGTGGCACAATCTAAAAAAATACCCGGCCATTTACCGCTCCTTAAAAGGAATAAACGCGGCCGTAGTAGGCATTATGGCGGCATCTGCTTTTTTCCTGATGAAAGACATTTCTTTTTTTGAAGTAAACGAAGAAGCCACCACCAGCTTTTTAAATATTGGCGTAATTGCCGGAACATTTTTGCTGCTCACTTTTACCAAACTGCCTGCCCCTGTAATTGCATTGATATGCCTGGTACTTGGATTGATTTTTCATTGATAAAATAAGCAGCGTTAAGTTAAACGTACTTTATCTGTAGTACCCATTTTTTTCTATTTCTTCTTTAACACTGTCCGGAACCAAGTACCGTACAGATTTTCCCTGTTGCACCATCTCCCGTATTTGGGTAGCCGAAATTTGCAGCAGGGGAGCGTCTAATACAGTAATATTAGTCGATTGTCCGGCGGAGACCTCAAAGCCTGCTCTTTTATATACAAAAACAGGATAGCGCTGCATCAGCACATCTGCATTCTTCCACTTATGCAGGTTTTGAAAGCTGTCGCTGCCCATAATAACGGCAAAACGATGCTGCGGATATTTCTCTTCCAGATAAGCTAAGGTATCTATAGTATAAGAGGGTTTGGGCAAATGAAATTCAATATCGGAAGCGCGGAGCTTCGGTTCTCCTTCTATGGCCGTTCTAACCAGATGCAGGCGCTGGTATTCATTTAACAGGGAATGTGATACTTTAAAAGGATTTTGAGGAGAAACCACAAACCAAACCTGGTTGAGCGGCGTATGGCCTGCAATGAAGCTTGCAATGATCAAATGCCCATGGTGAACAGGGTTAAACGATCCAAAATACAAACCTATATACATGCTAATATACTATCAGGCTGTTTTAATCATCAACTCTTCTACCAGTACACTTTTAGCCTCATTTAAGCGCAAACTTAAACTATATCCCGCAACCGACACTGAAATGGGATCTCCCAACGGCGCTATCTGGTCTACAGTGATCATTTCACCCGGAATAAAGCCCATCTCCATAAGCTTCAAAAACAGCTCATCATTTTCTACTTCCCTGATGATTACGGTAATACCGGGCGTTATTTCAGAAAGTCTCTTCATATATCAACAAATCTATTGGTAGTTTTGCAGCATTATTTACGATTTTCGGAAAAGGATTATTGATGCCTGTTATTAACTTTTATTTCCCATACCGGCAATTTGCGCTAAAAAGCAGAAAAGACCTAAAAATATTTATCCGTAACATCTTCAAGGCCGAAAAGAAAAAAATGGTTTCTCTTCAATGCATATTTTGTTCTGATGCATATTTATTAGCCATCAACCGGCAATATTTACAACATGATTATTACACCGATATTATAACATTTAACCTGGGAACGGAAAACAATATTGAAGGAGAAATATATATCAGCATAGAAAGGGTTAAGGAGAATGCCCGGTTAATGCACACCAGCTTTAAAGAAGAAATACACCGGGTGATTTTTCACGGCATTTTACACCTGTGCGGACATAAGGATAAGTTAAAAAGCGAAAAAGAAGACATGAGAAGAAAAGAAGATCGTTTATTGCAGTTGTATTTCAACAAAAATAAATACCGTTCCACGTGAAACGTTTTTTGCTTATTATTATTGTTTCCTTTTTTTGTGTCTCTGGTTTTGGACAGGGTTCTATTGTTTTAACTGACAAACCATTCATTATTAGTCATTTAAAAGATACGATGGTTGAAAACTGGTTAGCTGCCAGTAGCGGATATGCTTCGCTTTCAAAAGAAGAAAAAGAAGCAGTATACTGGGTTAATATGGTAAGAAGCCGTCCCAGGGATTTTTTAAACAACATTCTATACCCCTTTTTAGAACAATTTCCGGAAGTAAAAAACAGCTATACCCGCTCCCTTATCGCCGAATTATCTGCATTAGCTCCTTTGTCTCTAATAAAACCATCTGAAAAATTATATCAGGTAGCCGCTAATCATGCCAAAGACCTTGGCTCTAACAAAATGACCATTTCGCACAATTCCTCCAAAGGGAAATTATTCCAGGAACGCATGAACAGCTTTGGCTATTTTGAATGCGTTTCTGAAAATGTGTATGAAGGAAAAGAAAACGGTTTGCAATCTGTTATTTTCCTCCTTATTGATACAGGAGTAAAAAGCCTGGGGCACCGCAAAAATATATTAGATCCAGGCATGAAAAGTATAGCCGTGTCCTTTTACCCAATAAAAGGAAAAATAAACCAGTTCTTTATGGTTCAGAATTTTTCCTGCAATTAATACCATCGTTCCACGTGAAACACTGTTATCATATATCAATTGATCCCTCTAAATAAAAAAGCATTTTATTTTCCGCTACCGTAATTTTGCCGCATGTTTTCAGTATATGATGTTATTGTTGTAGGTGCAGGTCATGCAGGTTGTGAAGCAGCAGCAGCAGCAGCCAATATGGGCAGCAAGGTTTTACTGGTTACCATGAATTTGCAAACAATCGCGCAAATGAGCTGTAACCCCGCTATGGGTGGAATAGCCAAGGGCCAGATTGTGAGAGAAATTGATGCCTTAGGAGGGTATTCGGGAATCGTTACCGATACCACCATGATACAGTTCAGAATGCTGAACAAATCCAAGGGGCCCGCAATGTGGAGTCCGCGGGCTCAAAGCGACCGCATGCTCTTCTCTCAGAAATGGAGAACAATGCTGGAACAAACACCAAACATAGATTTTTACCAGGATATGGTTAAAGGTCTGCTCGTTAAAGATAACCGTTGCTTAGGTGTAGTTACCGGCATGGGACATGAAATAAAAGCTACCACGGTTGTGCTCACCAATGGCACTTTTTTAAATGGTATCATTCATGTTGGTGAAAAAAGATTTGGTGGGGGAAGGGTAGCGGAAAAAGCAGCAACAGGCATAACCGAACAATTAGTAGCCTTGGGCTTTGAAAGTGACAGGCTGAAAACAGGAACGCCACCCCGTGTAGATGGAAGAAGCCTTGATTACTCTAAAATGGAAGAACAGAAAGGCGATGAAACAATAAGCGGCTTTAGTTTTTTGCCACTTCCTAAAATTACTCCCGAACAGCAAAAAAGCTGCTGGATCACTTATACCAACCAAACAGTACACGATATACTCAAAACAGGGTTCGACAGAAGCCCCATGTACGCAGGCAGAATTGAAGGCGTTGGTCCCAGGTACTGCCCCAGCATAGAAGATAAAGTAAACCGCTTTGCAGACAAGGACAGGCACCAGATTTTTGTAGAACCCGAAGGCTGGAATACCATAGAAATATATGTAAACGGCTTTTCTACTTCCTTACCGGAAGAAGTGCAGCTTCAGGCTATTCGCATGATCCCCGGGTTTGAAAAAGCTAAGATGTTTCGTCCGGGTTACGCCATAGAGTACGACTATTTTCCACCTACACAGCTTCATTATTCTTTAGAAACCAAACGCATAAAAAACCTCTTTTTTGCCGGGCAAATTAACGGTACCACCGGTTATGAAGAAGCTGCCTGCCAGGGGCTCATGGCCGGAATGAACGCACATCTTGCCGCACAGCAAAAAGCACCTTTTATTCTTAAAAGAAGCGATGCTTATATTGGCGTGCTCATTGATGACCTCATCAGCAAAGGAACAGAGGAACCTTATCGTATGTTTACTAGCCGGGCAGAATTCAGGACTTTGCTTCGCCAGGATAATGCTGATCTGCGACTCACTGAAAAATCATACGCATTAGGGTTAGCTTCCGGAGAAAGAATGAAAATGTTGGAAGAAAAAAGAGACGCTGTTATTAATATTACAAATATAATTAATTCATTATCTGTTGAACCAAATGAGGTAAATGATTATCTTACCACTATTTCTACTTCCCCTATCACCCAAAAACAAAAAGCAGCACAGTTGCTATTGCGTCCGGGTATCAGTTTAAATGAACTGCAGGGCACCCTTCCAAAATTATCGGAAGCCCTTGGCAACAGCACCCGGGAAGCATTAGAAGAAGCTGAAATTCAAATTAAGTATAATATTTATATAGAAAAAGAAAAGGAACTGGTTTTAAAAATGAGCAAATTAGAGGACCTGATGATCCCTGAAAACTTCAATTACAGCCATATTTCCGCCCTTTCTGCGGAAGCTAAGCAAAAGTTCCTTTCTGTTAAGCCCAGAACCATCGGTCAGGCCTCACGCATTTCAGGGGTCAATCCCAGCGATGTGCAAATTTTGATGGTGTATATGGGCAGATAGTTTTAAAGCGCTTAAAGAGGCATCTACAAGCCTAAGGAAGCACTTATCTCCAGCATTCGCCTTATTGGTTTTAATGCGGCAATCCTTAAATCTTCTTCCATTGTTAGCTCCGGCAACTCATACTCCATGCACAAATACAATTTTTCCAGCGTATTAAGCTTCATATGCGGACAATCATTGCAGGCACAACTGTTATCGGGCGGTGCAGGAATAAATAATTTTCCGGGTGAATTTTTTTGCATCTGGTGCAGGATGCCCGTTTCCGTGGCTACAATAAATTCTTTTGCTTCATCTTTTTCCGAAAACTTAAGCAGTTGTGTAGTGGATCCAATAAAATCCGCTAACTGTAACACTACTTCTTCACATTCCGGATGAGCGATCACTTTAGCATCAGGATATCTCACTTTTAATTTAGTGATCTTTTCCCTGCTGAAAATTTCATGCACCATACAAGCCCCATCCCATAGCACCATGTTCCTGCCCGATTTTTTATTAATATAAGCACCCAGGTTTCTGTCCGGGGCAAAAATTATTTTTTGCTCCTGCGGCAGGCTCTCCACTATTTGCCGCGCATTGGAAGAAGTGCAGATAATATCACTCAGTGCTTTTATACCCGCCGAACAGTTAATATAGGAAATTACGATATGACCAGGGTGTTCATCCTTGAACTTTTTAAACAAAGGTGGTGGCGCCGAATCAGATAAAGAGCAGCCTGCTTTTAGATCGGGTAGTAGAACTTTTTTATGCGGATTCAAAATCTTTGCCGTTTCAGCCATGAAATGAACGCCGGCAAAAACAATAATGTCGGCAGTAGTTTTCTCCGCCTGCTGTGCCAGTCCCAAGCTGTCTCCTATATAATCCGCTACATCCTGTATATCCGGTTCCTGGTAGTAATGCGCCAGTATTACAGCATTCTTTTCCCGCTTTAATCTTTCTATCTCCTTAAACAAATCTAAACGGGGATCAATATCAACATCTAAAAAACCTACCCGCTGTACATTTTGCTTTGCTTCGTCAATGTTAATTACTGCCATAGTATTTAATAATAATTAATTATTTATTTAAAAGCCCTATTACTATTACGGCTGTGAATATGGGGAAACATAAGTAAACCCTTTTCTTGTCAAAGTTAAAACTAATACTTTATACACTTTCATTCACAGGCTATCAACAACAGGAAAGTAAGAGGGAGCAAGTATTTTTAATACCTTATGCACAATGTTGAATGATTAAGGCTGCGGAAAACTTTTTGATTATTTTTCTATAAAATGCTGTGCATAAGCTGTGGTGAAGTTCCTTTTATTAACCCTTGTTCCGGTACGGTAAAAAAGAAGGAGAATTCCAAAATAATCTGTTGCCCGGAACAGCACATAAAAAAAGAAGGAAAGCCGGGCTTTTCCACAGAAAAGGAACACTATTAACAAATGGCTGTGCATTGCTATAAACGTAGTTCCGCTCTTTTTTATTGTTTTTGTTTTGCAAAGAGATATCCACTTTTAGAAAAGCAGCGGGATACCGCTTTACGATGGTTTTCCACAATTTGTTGATAAACGTATATTACCCTATTTTTGCCGTCCATAAAAAATACACTCAATATTATATGTCTATTATTCAGACGATTCGCGACAAAGCTGCTGTTTTTGTGTTTGGGGTCATAGGGGTCAGTTTAATTGCTTTTGTAGTTCAGGACGCTTTTGTAGGAGGAGCCGGCCGGATGTTTTCAGGACCTTCTTCTACAATTGGAAAAGTAAACGGCGTTAAAATCGGAAAGGAAGATTTTGATGAAAGAACGAGAACAATGGAAACGCAATACCAGTCGCAGGGCTACCGGGTAGATGAATCTATGCGTCAGGAAATTCAAAACCAGATATGGAACGGTTTGATCAGTAAAGAACTGGTAACCGCAGAAGCGGCGAAACTGGGTATAGATTTTACATCGAAAGAGTTTACCGATTTGTTGTTTAGTGAAGATGCCCCCCAGGAATTTAAGCAACAGTTTACCGACCCGCAAACCGGCGTATATAATATTGAAGCGGCGCGTAATGCGTTTAAAACATTACAAAGAAGCAAGGATGCCGTTCAATTGCGCCAGGTGCATGATCAGCTTATTGATCCTATTGTGCTGAGCCAGATACAAAGAAAGCTGATGAGCATTTATACTAACGGTACGTATATACCAAAATGGTTAATTGAAAAACAAAATGCAGTAGCAGGCCAGGTAGCCGATATTTCTTTTGTGGGTTTGTCTTATTCAACCGTTGCCGATTCGGCCGTAAAAGTTACTGATGCCGAGATCAACGATTATATCCAAAAGCATAAAAACAATTTCAAGCAGGAGAGAAGCCGCAGCATTGCCTATGTGTTATTTAATGCGGCGCCTAATAAAGAAGACAGCCTGAATTTGTGGAACAAAATGGAGGAGCTCAAAAAACCTTTTAGCGAAGCGGAAGACCCGGGTGTTTTTGTTACCAGGCAGGGAACCAAGTCGCCATTCTTTGACGGATACATGAGCAAAAGCCGGATACAGATACCCGTTAAGGATGCTTTGTTTAGTTTAGCTCCGGGAGAATTATATGGTCCCTATTATGATGGTAATTCCATTGTTGTTGCCCGAATGATCGGATCAAAAGTGCTGCCCGATTCCGTAAAAGCCCGTCATATATTAATAGCCACCATTGATCCGCAAACGGGGCAGCCAACGCTGCCCGACTCTGTTGCCAAAAAAAGAATAGACAGTATACAGCAGGCTATAGCCGGTGGCGCCTCTTTTGAGATACTGGTTACCCAATATTCTGATGACCAGGGTTCGAAACCGGTGTTTGGCAATTTGGGTTATTTCCCTAACGGGCAAATGGTAAAAGCCTTTAATGATTTTTGCTTTGAAGGAAAAACAGGCGATAAAGGCGTTGTTAAAACAGAATACGGGTATCATTATATAGAGATCCAGGATCAGAAGAATTTTGAACAGGCATATAAAATTGCCTATTTATCGAAGCCGATAGAAGCCAGTGTGGAAACAGATCGTGCGGCGTCGGCAGCAGCAACGCAGTTTGCTTCTCAAAGCCGTACCGCCAAAGCCTTTGACGAAACGGTGCAAAAGGAAAAGCTTAATAAGCGCCTGGCAGAAAGTGTAAAAGAAATGGATTACCAGGTTATAGGAGTTGGACCATCCAGGGCTTTTATTAAATGGATATACAGCAATAAACCCGGAACGGTTTCCGATCCGGTATCGGTGGGCGACCAATACGTAGTGGCGCTTATTACCGGCGAAAAGGAAGAAGGCCTGCAATCCGCCGCGGAAGCAAGAATTACGGTAGAGCCCAGGTTACGGGATCAAAAGAAAGCGGCTCAGCTGGTTACAAAATTTGGCACATATGCTACTATTGACGAAGCCGCAAAAAATACCGGTCAGGAAGTACAGCAGGCAGATAGTATACGTTTTGCCGATAATTTTAAACCCGGCTTTGGCAATGAGCTGATTGTAATAGGCGCTGCGCTGAATAAAAATTACCAGTCAAAAGTATCACCGCCGCTGACCGGTAATACAGGTGTATATGTGGTGCAGGTAAAAAATATTGCTGCATTGCCCAATGATGCAGCAAATGTGGAAGAACAACGAAAAGCTATGGCAATGCAAATGAGGCAAACGATGAGCTATTCGGTAATGCAGGCATTAAGAGACGCCGCAACCATAAAAGACACCCGGTTGAAGGCCGGGTATTAATAACGGTATTATCTTTTTATAAAACGGGTTGCCGGCTTAAAGTTGGCGACCTTTTTTATTTCGGTAACTTTGTACTTATGACCGATACGATAATTAACAAAGTAGCCGAAAGCGGTATTGTTACCATAGATTTGGAAACGTATTATCCAAAAGTGGAGACAGCGGTTTTTGATATTAAAGACTACCTGTTTAAAGGATTGATTTTAAAAGAAAAAGATTTCAGGGAGGCATTAAAGCAAACAAACTGGCAACAGTACAGCGGGAAGTATATTGCCTTAACCAATACCGCAGATGCCATTATACCTATGTGGGCCTATATGCTCATCGTTTCTTATTTACAGCCTATAGCGAAAGACGTGGTGTTTGGCAGCGAAAAAGATTTATTACAAACACTGATGCTAAATAATATTACAAATATTAATGCCGCGGATTACGATGGTAAAAGGATTGTTATAAAGGGATGCGGCGATGCGGTGCTGCCTGAAGCAGCCTATGCCGCCATTACGCAAAAGCTGCGCCCCGTGGTTAAAAGTCTTATGTACGGCGAACCCTGCAGCACAGTGCCGGTATATAAAGCGCCCGTAGTTAGGGCACAATAAACAGGACTCGCTCAATATTTTCCTATCTGTTCTTTTGCTGCCATAAATACACGCGTTGTGTGTCACCCTATTGGAACGCTGCGTTCCAGTTTGACACAACCTAAAACATTGCCGCCCTGCCCCACGCTATTTTTAGCACATTGCAAGGCGCACATAACTGCCGCACAAAAGCCAATCCAGATAGCTATCGGGACAAAAACTAAAAATGCAACGCACCACCCACCCATAACTACAGCAAATCCTTTAATCATACGTTTATGCCGCTAATAATTTTCATTGCATATGTCAAACAAAGGACTACGTTTATATTTTGATACCTTTAGTGTATGAAGTCAATTCCTGTACGACATATAACTTCTGCTCAAAAGGAGCTAAATAATACTGGACGATTTAGTATCCGTAAGATTGAGGGTATACTCAATGGAAATGATTTGCAACATGATTTGCACCGCCACAACTTCTTTTTTGTTTTGTTAATCCAATCAGGCAAAGGCATTCACGAAATAGATTTTACACCTCATCGGGTTACAGATAAAAGTGTTTTCTTTTTGCGTCCCGGGCAGGTTCACCAACTTCAATTAAAGGCAGGTACACAAGGATACCTGATGGAATTTGATACTGAATTTTATCACCCATCTGATAAGTTATCAACACAACGTTTACGTAAAGCAAGCAATAAGAATTTTTGTGAATTTGAATCTAACCGATTTCAAAGACTCGGCTTTTTTTTGGACAACATTTTTGAAGAATGCATTAATAAACAGGAGGGGTATAAGGATGCTATCAGGGCTGCCCTTGAACTCTTTTTTATAGAGTACGTACGACAGAGCGAAAACCCTGAAAGCAATACAGTATCCAGTAGCGGGTATACTATGGAACGCTTAGAAGAGTTTACTGAATTATTGGAAAAAAATATTGCAACACAAAAACAAGTTGCATATTATACTGGTGAAATGAATCTTTCTTCCTACCAATTGAATGAAATAACAAAAAAAACAATGGGGAAAACTGCTTCAACTCTCATTGATGAATATATACTACTTGAAGCAAAAAGATATTTATTGGCTACGCCCAGGCAGGTTAAAGACATTGCGTGGGATTTGGGCTACGAAGACCCCTCCTATTTTATACGATTTTTCAAAAAGCAAACAGGACTTACTCCCGAGCTATTTAGACAGAAATTTAAATAAGTGCTGTTCAACTTGAAGCCTGTCCTATAAGGCAGGCTTTCCATGTAGATACTTTTGCGGAGTTAATTTTTTAATTACCTCAAAAAAAGTATTTGTATGAAAAAGATTCATCTCTTAGCAATTTTAATCGCTGCTACATTCAGCACGCAAAATTTAAACGCCCAGGATTCAACTGCTAATTTCAAACCTAAAACAGTTTCTGTGGAAGAAATGGTTGGTGGCAAACGACAATTTTTACAACTTCTGGTAAACAAGGTTTTTGCAGAAAAGAAAAAAATTGGCTTGCTCTCCATTTCGTCTTATGCTGCCGATTACAAAGACAATCTCAGCAACAATGAATTTCAAAACACGACACTTATTTATCATCACTTGTTCAAAGGAGTCAGCATCAACTCCGGTGTAAGTTTTACTTCTATAGAGGGCTTAAAAAATTTTATAGGCTTGCAATATATGTATCAGAGCAAAACGCTTTCGTTGATATATATGCCGAGCTATTATTTTATCAATTCACACAAGATTTCCAATTTTGCCCTCATAGAGTATAAGCCTGCCATAAATGAGAAATGGGCTGTTTATTCACGCCTACAGTTACATTACAACCATGATTTAGAAAATGGAAATCATTTCCGGAGCTATGCGTATAGTCGTTTGGGCTTAACGTACAAATATTTCAGCTTTGGACTTGCAAACAATTATGATCGCTATGGTGCAAATAAAAGTACCAAAAACAATTATGGCGTATTTATAAAATTGACTTTATAATCAGCATAGACAAAACTTTGTAGCAATCCTATTGAACTAATCAAATGTCCTATTGGGTAGCGGTTAAGTCAATATAATTTTACATCACAATCATTAAAAAATGGAAAATAAAAAAAGAATAATAATAGTAGGAGCATCAGGTATTATGGGAAAGTTTTTAGCTGATTTACTTGAAAAAGAAAACCACGAAGTAATTAGAGTAAGTCGCACTTCTCACGATATACAAGTAGATACGACATCTACCAAATCAATAAAAGAGATGTTTGAAAAGGTTGGCACTTTTGATGCACTGGTTTCAACTGCCGGCTCCACATTTGTAGGTCCTTGGAAAAACCTTAATGACCAAACTTTTAGAACCGGAGTTGAAGGGAAAATGATGGGTCAAATCAATTTGGTATTAATTGGTCAGCATTATATAAAACCAAAAGGCTCTTTTACTTTAATTACAGGTGCTCTGACCCACGATCCGCAACTTCATTTTGCCAATGCATCAGCTGCAAATGGAGCTATAGAAGGATTTGTAAGAGCAGCAGCTATTGAGTTGGAAAATGGTATTCGTATCAATGCTGTAAGCCCTACTGTTATTGAAGATTCGCCACACTATTTTCCGTATTTCCCAGGTGAAAAACCTACAACCATGAAAGAACTGGAGTTTGGTTTCAAGAAAAGTTTATTTGGAACAGTAACTGGACAAATTATTAAACCATAAAGTATTGAAATGACTACAAAAGCTAAAATAATGCAAGCAATTAAGATATGGATAGTGATTTATCCTTCTATTACTCTCTTTAATATTTTGTTCGGAAGCTATTTATCTAACCTTCCATTGTATATGAAAACACTTGCCTTAACGCTAGTTTTGGTCCCGTGGATGGTGTTTGTAGGATTACCCATGCTAAATAGGATACAGCAAAAAATATCGAGTAGTGAAAAGCCTTAGCAGAATAACTTTTATAAAACGAAGTGGGATAATGGCAACAGCATTTGCTCTGCCGTTAAGTTTCAATCCTCTTTTAAATAAAAATAAAATGATAGATAAAAAGCACTTTGATGTAATTATTATAGGAGGCAGTTATTCAGGACTTGCAGCAGCAATGGCATTGGGTAGAGCATTGAGAAAAGTACTGGTAATTGACAGCGGCAAGCCATGTAACAGACAAACCCCGCATTCACATAACTTTTTAACTCAAGACGGGAAAACGCCAAAAGAAATTGCAACACTTGCAAAGAAACAAGTGTCAATGTACGACACCGTTGAATTTTTAGACGACTTGGCTACAAACGCAAGTAAAACCGTAAATGGTTTTGAAATTCAAACATCATCGGAATATATATTCACTGCAGCCAAATTAATTTTTGCAACAGGTATTAAGGACGAAATGCCGAATATCAAAGGTTTATCTGAATGTTGGGGTATTTCCGTTCTACACTGTCCTTATTGCCACGGATACGAAGTAAGAAATCAAACGACAGGAATTTTGGGCAATGGTGAATATGGATTTGAATTTTCCAGGCTCATTTCAAATTGGACAAAAGAGTTAACACTGTTTACAAATGGAAAATCTGCATTGACTACCGAACAAGCAGCAACCCTTAAAAGGCATGGCATCAAAACAGAAGAAAAAGAAATTAAGGAATTTGAACACATCAACGGGCAACTTCAAAATATCGTTTTTAAAGACGGCTCAAAGAAAACCGTTAAAGCAATTTATACAAGGCTTCCTTTTGAACAACATTGCCCAATACCTGAACAATTAGGTTGTGAACTTACCGAAGACGGATATATAAGAATTGACCATTCCCCAAAAACGACAATCAAAGGTATTTATGCCTGTGGTGATAATGTAAGCCGTATACGGACAGTTGCCAATGCAGTTTCAATGGGGGCAACAACTGGAATGATGGTAAACAAAGAGTTAATAGAAGAAAAATTCATTAATAAAAAATAAATGAAATGAACTCAGCACTTTCAACCACTAATGATTTCATATCAATAGAAAATGGTACGATACATTTGTCCCGTAAAACTGCTTTCTGGGCGGGTTTCTTTTACATACTCACCTTTGTTTCTATCCCTACACTATTTCTGTATCAACCCATACACGAGCCTGACTATTTGCTAAGCAATGCCAATGACAACAAGATTGTAATGGGTGCAATATTAGAAATCATTGTTGCCTTGTGTTGCATCATATCATCCATTATTATGTATTCCGTTTTAAAAAAGCAAAATGAAATACTTGCTTTTGGACTTGTTGCAGCCCGCATATTAGAGGCATGTACCATATTCGTTGGTGTGGCGTTCATATTAGGGGCAGTAACACTGCATCAACAAGGAGTAGGAGAAAATGCCATAGCCACGAGTCGTGCATTAGTGGCACTTTATGACCGCATTTTTGTACTTGGTCAAAGCTTTATGCCTGCAATTGATGATTTATTGTTGGGTATATTGTTATACAAATCACGTTTAGTGCCCCGTTGGCTTTCAGTCATTGGCATAATAGGTGCATTCCCATTATTTGCTGGTTACTTTTCCCTCATGTTTGGTGTTATAGATCGTTCATCTCCTTTGACAGGAGCATCCGCTATAATGGTTGCCTTTTTTGAGTTTACATTAGGGATTTATCTGTTGAGTAAAGGGATAAGGAAATCTTCTCCACATGAAACTAATAACCAAAGTTTATAACTAAAAAGGTATCATCCTTAATTAAATCGCAAATTGATATGAAAGCATTATTATCACTTTTTATTACCATTATCTCCATAACTATATATGCACAGACTAAGGAGGAAAAACTGCATCAGTTAATGGAAGCATACTTCAATATAAATAAGCTTAATGGTTCCGTACTGGTTACGCAAAACGGCAAAATTTTATTAAACCGGGGATATGGGTTAAGAAGCATTTCAGATAGCCTTCCTAATGATACAAATACGGTCTTTCAGGTTGGCTCTTTGACTAAACAGTTTACTGCTACAGTAATACTAAAGTTAGAGGAAATGAAAAAGCTGAATGTAACTGATAAATTAAGCAGGTATTTTCCTGATTACCCAAACGGTGACAGCATTACTATTGAAAACCTGCTCAACCATACTTCAGGTATTTTCAATTATACGGATGACAAGGTTTTTATGCAAACAGCAGCAATGAAACCTGTCACCCAGGAAATAATGCTAGCTTCCTTCAAAAACAAACTATTAAAATTTACACCGGGAAGCAATTGGGAATACAGTAATTCTAACTATATTCTATTGGGTTACATCATAGAAAAGATAACCAAAAAACCGTATGAAAAAGTGGTTCAGGAAATGATATTCAACCCACTTAAAATGACCTCCAGCGGCTTCAACTTTAGTGAATTAAAAAGTGATAATAAGGCAAAAGGCTATATGATATATTCAAAAGAAGGTGGGAAAGAATCATTGGAATTTGATCCTACTGTGTCTTATGCTGCCGGTGCTATGTATACTACAACCAGCGATTTGAGTAAATGGCAGAAAGGCATTTCATTATATAAAATAATATCGAGAGCATCTTTTGATAGAGCAACAACACCGAATAAAAACAATTATGGCTATGGAAATTATACCCTCAATATAGATGGTAAAAAATTAATTGCTCATGGCGGCCTGACATTTGGCTATTCTTCTTACCTGGGAAGGATTGATCAGGATGACATTAGCATTGTTATTCTGAATAATATTGTAAATACATCTATCAACGATATTGCAAAAGATGTTTTGGATATTGTTTATGATAAACCCTACAGGCTGCCAGAAACAATTAAAGAAGTAACCTTAAGCCCTGAAATATTAAACAGGTATATTGGCTCCTATCAGGTTGCCCCACAGGTTTCGATTGCAATTACTGTTGAGAACGGGCAGCTTTTTGGGCAAGCAACAGGGCAAGATAAAATCCTTTTAACTCCACAAAAGGAAGATTTTTTCTTTATCAGGGGTGCTGATGTTCAGATAGAATTTAAAAAAGATTCTTCCGGGATTGTTGCAGGGTTATTTTTAATAGATGGTGGGAAAAAAATAGATGCCAAAAAGATGCAATAATTTATTTAACTCACCTTCAGTGAAGTCTCTGTTGTGATGGTCGCCACCTTTAGAAATTGCATTGGCATTTACCTGTTTCAATCGGCAGCGGTTGTCGGCAGAATGCATTCTATGCCGAGGGCAGAAAGTTCACGTTGAATCCCGAAGCCGCAAAAGCCAGCTTCGTACCCCACTTTGTACTTTGCACCTGGGTAATTTCTGGTGGGATGCTTGTGTAATAAATCAGCACTTGCCGGTTGGATAAAGTCTTTTAACTCAAGTTCTGTATCCCGGATATTTACACGCCAACTTACTTTGTGTACATCAAGACCACAAAAAATGGTAGTTCCTTTAAAATCTAATTCTTTAACTTTAGTCATGGCAATAAGCTTTATGATGATAAAATTATATTTCACTGTAAAATTAATATCGGTGAAATATTCAACTCATACATAAGACCTAATTCCCAACCTGCATAAAGCCCTGTCCGTTGGCGGCAAGCTCAGAATGACATTGATCAAAAATTTGGATTTTGAAGTGAAAAAGGTGTATAACTCAAAAATTGGACTTGAATTGGTAATACCGCTTGTTCTTGTATTTGGAACAGTTTTATTTTTGACTATAAGCGAAAAACCTGATTGGATAAGAATTACAATTCTTTTATTAGCAATTCTATTTATTACTCATATATTTTTGACAACAAACTATACAATAGAGGGTGATAACCTAACCATCAGATCTGGTTTCTTGATTAATAAATCTATTGACATTAAAACGATTAAAAAAATTTCTGAAACAAACAATCCTATTAGTTCACCGGCAATTTCAATTGACAAACTAAAATAATAAAACACCTGCCCTCAGCACGCCTACTTTTTTCTGAGCTGCTCAAGGTATGTTACAACGTTGGCCAACCGTTGCGCTCCCATGCCTTCTGCCAACCCTTCGGGCATCAGCGACTGATCATATTGCGTTTTAGAAACAATATCTGCTTTCCTGTATTTTTCAATGATGCCGCCGATCATTTTAATACTGATCTCGTCTTCGGTTTGGCTGGCGATATAACCCGATACGGTAGCCCCGGTTTTAAGCTTAAACGCATAACCTTCAAATCCAAAGCTTATTCCGGCCGATGGTTCAAGAATGGCAGTATATAAAGCCTCCTTTGATAATTTTGAGCCAATTTCCGAAAGATCGGGGCCGAAAGCGATACCCTGTTCTTTTACCTGGTGGCAGGTGCCGCAATACGTGGTAAAAGCCACGGCGCCGGAATCTGCATTACCCTGCATTGCCATGAGCTCTTCGGGAGGCGGCAGCTTATTGGTTTGTAATGATATGGCAAGGTATTGGGCTGCTTCCTGTTTCAGGTCTTTCCGGTGTGTTTTTGTAAAGATGTCTGTAGCAACAGGTTCAAGATCCTTGGGTAATTTTTTGTTTTTTACCAGTTCAAGCAGGCTGGTTTCCCCCCGTCGTCCGGTAGAGAAGGCCCGTACCGCCGCTGTTCTTAATTCAACCGGGTTGCTTTTATTGATAAGGAATTGCTGAAGAATATTTCTTGAAGCATCACTGCCCGCTTTGCCCAGAAGGCTTATCATATACCCCGGCGTATCATTTTTTTGTAACAATGCTTTTGTTATAAGCTTGCTTCCTCCCGACTCGAGCAGGAGCCGGAGGGCGTCTGCCTTAATGGCATCACTACTGCCCTGGTTGGCCAGTTTCAAAAGTTCAGTGTTCTTACCCTTTAATCTGAATTTTCTAACCAGGTCAATGTATAACTGTGTTTGAGCCACACTGTTCAATCCATTTTCTATAGCATGTTTAACGGTGGTGGTATGGGGTATTGAAGGGTCAAGCTGCAGGAGCGTAATTGCGTTAATATAGCCCTGCTGCGGGTGGTGTCCTTCCAGCAGGGATAACAGTACTTTTTGTTTATTACCGTTTTTATAAAAATCAAAGGCGCGGAAAAATTTCAGTTCCTGCCGGGGATCGCCTGCCGGATTGCTGACAATCTTAGCCAGTAAGGGCAATGAAGCTGCTGCTCTTGCCCGCCATACAATATCTTTTCCGGCAGGAGTATTCCAGTTATTGTTCACCAATTGCAGCCAGGCGTTAAAAAAGCGATCCCATTGCTCTTCGGCGGCAATGCCTAAGGCTTCAAGGTACCAGCGGTCTTTACCATCATATTGCTGCGCCAGTTGGGCCCAGGCTGCCGGGGCTTCATCTGAACTGTTGCGGTGAAGGGCCAAGGCCGCCTCTCTTTTTACCTGTATATTTTCGTCATGGAGCAATGTTTTTACCAGGGCAATGGTGTCTGCGTTTACCTGCAGCGCGGCTCTTAACGCGGTAATGCGGATGTTGGGATCCTTATCTTTTAATGCCTCCTGTACATAAGTAATACCCTTATTGGGGATTTTACTCAGCAGCCATAAAGCCCGGGCCCTGAAACGTGGATTTTCTGAAGTGTATAATTTTTCCAAAGCGGGCGCTGCCGCTTCACCCATGCTGTTTATTTTTTGCCATGCCAGGTAACGGGTAGAGCGGTTAGGACTTTGTAAAGCCGTTACAGCGCCTTCGGTTGTGGAAAGATCCAGCGCAGGAACTTTATAGCCTTTATGTTTTTTAGGCGTAACCCTGAAAATCCTTCCCCTCGCAAAGTCTTTTACCTGGTGACCACCTACACCGGGGTCGTACCAGTCGGAAATGAATAAAGATCCGTCGGGCGCTATACAAACATCTGAAGGACGGAACCAGTTATCGCCGGTGCCTTCAGCAATATTATTGATAGTAGCTGAATACCCGGCTCCGTCAGGAACAACGGCATAAGAACGCACTATATTGGGTCCTGCATCACTATGGATCAGTTGTCCGCGGAATCGTTCGGGCAGCAGATCGCCTTCGTACACCAGTATTCCTGTTGGGGAACCGGCTCCGGTTTGCAGCATATTGGGAACAACCCCGGGATCATTTAAATGCCAGTGCCGGTAAGGAATGGAATCTTCTATGTTAATACGTCTTTCGGGCCAGGAGGCGCCGGTTATTTCATCTGTAAAGCCATAATTGCCATAGGGCATTACGTAATTGATGCGTACGCCACGGTTGCCATCATCATCGTTGTCGGATTGCCACAGGGTGCCGTAGGAATCTTCTGTAATCTCATAGGGATTACGAAAATTATTACCCAGCACTTCTACGTTTTTACCATCTGTATCGCAGCGAAAAGCCATACCCTGCCGCCAGGGGTGGCCGTTGGCTGTAATTTCTTTCCCTGAAATATCTTTTACCGGGTTACCGTATTTGTCTTTTAATCCCCTGCCTTCATTGCCAAAATTAAAATACAGCTTGCCATCGGGCCCAAAATTAAAAGCATGTATGGCGTGATCATGTTCCTGCCCGCTGATGCCCGTAAAAAGCGTATCTTTTTTATCGGCTTTGCCATCATTATCTTCATCGGTAAAAACAAATACATCGGGGCTCCGGGAAACAATTACAGTATTGCCCAGCACCGCGATGCCTAAAGCAGAATTAATATCTTCACCCTGGTAAAAAACGGTTTGCTTATCCGCCATCCCATCGCCGTTGCTGTCTTCAAGTATTACAATCCGGTCTCCTTCTTTTTTGTAAGGATTATCGGGGTTGAGCGAATAGCGGTAATTATATCCTTCGCATACCCACACGCGGCCTTTTTCATCAATATCCATATTGGTAGGATTGAGCAGCATAGGCTCATGAGCAAATAAGCTGATCTGCAGGTCTTCGGCTCCTTTCAAACCGCTTAATGCATTTTCCGGAATATGCTTTTGCGCTTCGGAAAGCGGCTTGTTCTCTTCGTTCTTTTGCCCCGGCGATTGGCAACTTGCCAGCAACAGGGCAAGCGAAAAAGCAGCATACAAAAAAAATATAATACCAGTTAATTGACGGGGCAACCCGGGAAAGGCAAAGCTCATATAAAAGAGGGTTTTAAACGCTGAAAGAGGTACTTAAATCAATAAATATAAACATCTTTTACGAGTTTCATTAAAAGGAGGAGCCCAACTACAAAGCTGTAACTGGGCTCCCTTTTAAACCTGCTTTCTTTAACCCCCTTCACATATAAGCTTATTGTATAATTATTTTTCCTGTAGCTATTCCGAAGTCGCTGCCGGATAGCGTAACCGCATATATCCCCTTACCTGAAACGGCAGCGCCTGCAGAAACGCGGATGGCCTGTCCTGCGGTGATATTTCCCGCTTTTTGTTTGGAGATGATCTTTCCGTTTAAACCAGTAAGGGTAATCACCGCATTGCGAATATTACTGCTGCTGGTTACAAAAAACGAATTACCCGTTACAACAGTAGGATAAACGCTTACTGTATTTGCCGAAGTTGCGGCCAAACGAATGCTTACTGTTGCTGAATAAGTAGAGATGCCGCTCCTGTCTGTCATTTTTAAGCGATAATAACCAATGCCCCGGAAAGGAGACGGATCGGTAAAGCTGTATTGTGTAACAGCACTGTTATGAGAAGGCACTGCCCCGATACCTGAAAAAGATTGGCCGTCTATGCTCTTTTCTACTTCAAACAAGCGGGGATCGCTGCCGGAAGAGACGTTCCAGTTCAATTGCACTGTATTTTCCTTTTCGCGGGCGGTGAAAGATTCCAGGGTAACAGGTAATATGCTGAGGGTTTGCATGGCAAACGAAATCCTGTTATCCACTTCGTTTTCATAATATTCCAACACCAGGTTATGCGTTCCGCTCAATGAAGCGCTGTAGCTGGTGGTGGTATACGAGTGAAGCGCCCAGTTATTAATGATCCAGGTAGCGCCGCCATCAACGCTGAGCCTGTAGCCGTCATCGGCGCCTACGGTAAACATATAGGTTCCGGCAGCGAATGTTTTAGTAAGCCGGTAACGAACGCTAAAGGTTTCGGTTTGAACCGGGCAGCCGCTGGTAGCGTAAGACACATTGCCCCCTCCAAAATTTTGGTCGAAAGCCGGGTCACTGGCGGAGCCTTCATGTACCATACCTGCAAATACTCCAAAATTAGTTCCATCGTAAACATAACCGTTCCATATATTACCTGTTCCATAAATACCCGTGTCTTCAGTTCCGTTACATGTAGCGGCTACGGCAAACGAAATCCTGTTTTCTCCTCCATTCTCATAATATTCCAACACCATGTTATAGGTACCGCTCAGCGCAATGGAATAGGTGGTAGTGGTATAAGACTGATCATTCCAGCGGTTAATTGCCCAGGTGGCGCCGCCATCAAGGCTCAGCCTGTAGCCGTCGTCTCCGCCTACCGTAAAAATATAATTGCCACTGGCAAAGGTTTTGGTAAGCTTATAGCGCATGCTGAAGGTTTCCGTTTGTACGAAACAGCCGGTAGTAGGGTAGTTTACATTGCTTCCTCCAAAGTTCCTGTCAAAATTAGGACTCCCTGCCGTTCCTTCATTTACATAGCTGCGGTAATCCGTAAAGTTCGTATTATTATAAGCGTAGCCTATCCATATATTACCGGTTCCATAAGAAGTTTGATTACCGGAAGTTGTACAGGGCTGGCTATAGGCGCATAATACGTATAAAACAAGACTTATAAAGAGGAGTAAAAATCTTTTCATGGCGGTTTAATTGGGGGTTAAATATTACGCAAACATAACGCGACCCAATAAGTGTTATTGCTTATTTTCGACGGGCGATACACTTATTATTATGAACAAATCCATCTAATCATATTAAGAGTAAATTTTACATAGCGTTGATTTTTATTGGAATATAAATTTTTGAAGGATATACTGCATTGATAAAAGATAAGCTATCAAGAGAGCCGGGACCCACAATCCGGGTTAATACAGCTAATTAGCAATTCGGTGGTTGAATCAAAAGCTTCGATCAGTAGAATGGGAAAATTTAGTGGTTGGTTAACCCGGAGGCTAATATCTGCTCCTTTTAGAAGAAACAGCAGCACAACAGGTATGCAATCTGCAGTCCCAAACCCTTCTTCTCTTGCGCTTTAAATCGTACCTTTGCGCCTTGTTTTCGCAAAAGACGGAATCTAAAATAAGAAGCAGCTATGATTACAGTGAACAATGTATCGCTATCCTTTGGCAAAAGGGTATTATTTGATGAAGTAAACCTGAGTTTCAACAAGGGCAATTGCTACGGTGTTATTGGAGCCAACGGCGCCGGGAAATCTACTTTTTTAAAGATCCTTTCCGGTGAAATTGATCCGAGCAAGGGAACAATAGACATTACACCCGGGGAACGGATGGCGGTTTTACAGCAGAATCACTTTGCTTTTGACGAGCATACTGCCCTTCAAACCGTAATGATGGGGCACCAGAAATTGTGGCAGGTAATGCAGGAAAGAGACGCTATTTATGCCAAAGAGGATTTTACCGAAGCAGATGGCATGCGTGCCGGCGAGCTGGAGGGCGAGTTTGGTGAGATGGGTGGATACACCGCTGAAAGTGACGCCGGAACATTATTGGGAGAGCTGGGGGTTAATGAAGAATACCATCTGGCGTTAATGAAAGATCTGCCGGGAGCTGTAAAAGTGCGCATATTGCTGGCTCAGGCTTTATTTGGCAACCCGGATATACTGATATTAGATGAGCCAACCAATGATCTTGACGTGGAAACCATTAGCTGGCTGGAAAACTTTTTGGCTGATTATGAGAATATTGTAATTGTAGTGAGCCACGACAGGCACTTTCTGGATTCCGTGTGTACACATGTAGCCGATGTGGACCGGCAGAAAATAAAGATCTATACCGGGAACTATACGTTTTGGTACGAGAGCAGCCAGTTGGCGGCACGCCAGTTGTCTGACAAGAATAAGAAAATGGAGGATAAGCGTAAAGACCTGCTCGATTTTATTGCCCGGTTCAGTGCTAACGCTTCCAAAAGCAAACAGGCTACTTCACGTAAAAAAGCGCTTGAAAAATTAGTAATAGAAGATATTGAACCTTCTAACAGGCGTTATCCGGGCATTATTTTCAAACAGGACCGCGAAGTGGGTAATCAGGTTTTGAATATAGAGAAACTATTCAAAAAAGCAGATGACGGGAGAGTGTTGTTCAGCGATGTTAGCTTTTCGGTAAACAAAGGCGACAAGATCGCTTTCTTTTCCAAAGATCACCTGGCCCTCACTTCCTTTTTTGAGATCATTAATGGTAAAATGCAGGCGGGTGGCGGTAAATATGAATGGGGCACTACAATTACCAAAGCCTATCTGCCGAATGATAATGCGCCCTATTTTGAGCAGAAGGATGTTAACCTGATGGATTGGCTAAGGCAGTTTGTACCGCCAAATGTTGCGGATGTGGATGAACCATTTTTGCGTGGCTTCCTGGGAAAAATGCTTTTCAGCGGCGATGAGATCCTGAAAAAAACAAGTGTGCTGAGTGGTGGCGAAAAGGTAAGGTGTATGATCAGCCGCATGATGATTCAAAACCCCAACCTGGTAATATTAGATGAGCCAACCAATCATCTTGACCTGGAAAGCATTCAGTCGTTCAATGAAAGCATGGTGAACTTTAAGGGTGTGGTATTGCTTACTTCGCACGACCATACTTTTATGGAAACCGTTGCCAACCGGGTAATAGAGCTAACGCCTAAAGGAATAATAGACAGGCTGACCACGTTTGATGAATACTTAGAAGACAGCAGGGTGAAACAGTTGAGAGAAACGATGTACGAAAGCAAAGGCGTGCTGGTGTAGAGTATGTGTAGTTTGAGATTTGTGGTTTATTGTTGTTCGATTCGGACGGAAAAGATTTAAAATTTGAAATCTAATACCTGCGTCCGGCAGGCGGGTTTGAGATTGCATTCCGCTTCGGAGTTGAATTTGCCACGGCAAACAGGTTTTATCTTTGATTATTGGTGATTTGTATTCCCTTCGGATTTCGAAATTTAATATTCGGAGTTGAAACTTTTTTGGTTCTTGTTATTTGTTTCCTGGTGCTTTTCTATTTCTTCGTATTTAAAACCGCATGGCGCGTAAAAAAAAGACAATCCCCGGCTGGAAGGCTTTGCTGCTAATGACAGGCTTAATGCTATTAACCGCCGGTCTTATATATGGTTATATACGCTGGAGAGAATACCATGTTCATTTTGTGCGTTACACTGCTTTCGGTATTGAGATCCCGGTTAATTATAATATTCATGGCATAGATGTTTCGCATCACCAGGATGTGATAGACTGGCAAGAAGTAAGGCAGATGAATGTAGAAGATATGCAGTTGAGCTTTGCTTTTATTAAAGCCACGGAAGGATTGGTAAACGTAGATAAATTGTTTAAGCGCAACTGGTACAGGGCAAGAGAGGAAGGAATGACAAGAGGTGCATACCATTTTTTTCTGGCTACAAAAAGCGGGAAAAAGCAGGCAGATAATTTTATTGCGCAGGTAACGCTGGAGCCCGGGGATCTGCCCCCGGTGCTGGATGTAGAGCAATTATACGGCGTAAAGCCCGCAACCCTTCGCATAAGGGTTCAGGAATGGCTCACTACTATTGAAACGTACTATAAGGTAAAACCCATTATTTATACCAATGTTGATTTTTATGATCAGTATTTGGGAAAAGCGTTTGACGATTACCCGTTATGGGTTGCGCACTACCTGCAGCCTAATAAGCCGCGTATTGAAAGACCGTGGATATTCTGGCAGCACAGCGAAACCGGGAAGGTTAATGGCATTAGCACCAGGGTAGACTTTAATGTGTTTAACGGTGATTCGGCAGCTTTCCGCCGGTTGTTGTTAAATTAAAAACAAAAGCATTCATATATGAGCAACGGCATTGAACCCGAATTAAAACGGATCATCACAAAAATTTTGCGGGTGATAACAGCTATAATCGTGTGGTCTGTTATTACCATCTTCTTCGGCTTGTATTTAGAGTGGGCTCTGATCAGGGGATCTTTTAATACCTTTAATACGATGTTCTATGCCTGGTTTGTAATAAGCTTTACGGCACTGATCTATTATTTCTACAGGATCTGGAGCGAATAGGGCGTGTTGTACGGGTATTTATAGTTGGCGGAATCGCATTAAGATAGCCACATTCCGCCAAATATGACAATATCGGGGGTTTTGAAATAAGATGCCGTTATGCAGTAAAATTCCTTTAACGGTAATATTTATCAGCCAAACAGGTCGCCTGCTATTACCTGGCTTTGCACCAATTCGGTAGCATAGCTGTTTTCCTGTATGCCAAAGCAGGTTACCATAGCAATAAACACCGTTTTTTTTGCGGGCGCCGCCATTCTTACCAAGGCTCTTTTATTTCTTAGCTCCGCTGCATATTTTTTTGTTATGATAAAAGGAGCATCATAAAACTTTATTTCGCATACATTAATAATATTATCTGCCCTGTCTATGAGCATATCTATCTGTACTCCTCCGGCATCGCCGCCGGCTTCAGTATAAACGGCTGCTATGCCCATTGCTTTTTTTAAATGTAAAGCTTCTTTTAATAGGTTTATTTCTTCTTCACGGCCGGTAAATCCTGCTGCCTGTTGTTAACTGCTGTGATCAGCAACGATTTTCCACTCACCCTTGATTTTACGGATCAGTAAAGTATAATGTCCGCTCAAATCGCCGATACTTCGTTTGAGGAACCATTTACCCACCACGTAATAATATTCCGGGGAAAGGTTTTTTATATGCAGGATCTCAAACCGGAGCCGGCCCATCTTTGAAGTGTCGCTGTAGCTTTTTTTATAGCGGGTTAAGGTGTTCTGGTAGCCATACACCACGCCGCTGCTGCCAATAAACATAAGGGAATCGTTGTTCCAGTAACCTTTTACAAAATTGTTGAGGTCTCCCTTGTTCCAGTACAGGGTTTGATCATCTAATATTTTCAGAATGGCTTTTTCAGCGGCAGACTGGCCGCCGGCCTTTAATTGTCCTAAGCATGCGATGAGCAGCAGGAGTAATAATTTTTGCATAAGTGAGGCGGTATGAAAACCAATATAACGCGAACTTTGGATGTTCGGAAATCAAAATCAATTTTTTATTTCACGGCAACATTTCTACTACGATGCGGGCGTTGCTTAAATGAGCAATCCTTACAGGAATTAAATCGCCCGTTTTTATAGTGGCAAGGGCTTCACCGGGCAACTGCATTTTAGCCTGTATTTTGTCATTAATGAAACTTACATGAGCACCATAGGGCGAAACTTTAGTTACAGTGGCGTCTATTGGCGTTTTATTTTTCAAATACTGTACCGCTTTACGGAATTCGGGAATATAGTTATGCGTAAAAAGTTCGGCGAACAGGCGGTTGGGTTTATCGGGGTGCAGCAATTTAAATTCAACGGGTTCATTAAAACTTTTTTCCGCAGGCGGAATTTCCCATGGAGATAATACCAGCGGGAAAAAAATATAACTACCGATTTCTTTCACAAAAAGGGCATCCTCCACGCGTTTCAAATAGCCTGTAAAGCGGTTATCCGTTGCCGCTTTGTGAATAAGCTGCTCTATTGCCGTATTGTATAAGAACTTTAAATTAAAGGCTATTATCCTTTTACCCCTGTCGGCGCCTTTTATCTGGAAATGCACAACATCGCCTATACGATACTGATGCGGCTTCTTCGTTTTCTGCCCTTCCTTATCGTCTGTTCTGCAGGTGATTGTTTTCTTTTTATCTTTATGCATGTATTCAATGGAAACGTACTGCTTTTCGTGATTAACGGAAGTAACCGTTCCATTCATTATCGCATTATCCATGTAGCGCGCATTTATGCGAAGGTGCGGAAATTATGCGAGGGTGTTGTATACTTAATTTCCCGGGCTGGCATGCAGCAATTGCAAGCCCACGGAAGTGCGTGGCTTAAATCCCGGCCAGGTTTGGGCAGCGGGCGATTCATTTACCATCAGGTATTTCCCTAAGTCCTTTTTCTTCAGGTGAACATCCAGAAAAGCGGTTATGAAATGCTGGTTAATATTATTAATACGCCGCTCGTTCCATGCGGGCTCCGCATAATGATAGTATTCCTGCATAGCTAGCCCCGCCTGTAATGATTCGGGAGGAGGAGGGTTGGGCGCCACGTTATGTCTCGCATTTTCGTAAGTCAGCAGGTAACGGCTGGCATTTATCGCGCCATCATAAATAGCTTTAATTCCATCTTCATAGCCCGACACATCGTCCTTGTTACCGGCAACGAAAAAAACTGGTATTTTTAAACCTTTCAACCCTTCTTCATCCCATACGCCACGCTGCATGCCCCAGGGAGCAAAAGCCACTACAGCCTTAACCCCTGGATCGAAAGAGGTTTTAAAGTCTGCGTTATTTGCCAGAAGGGTATTGATGGCTTTGCTTCCATTGGTGATGGCAGTAAAAAATCCTGCTAACTTTTCACTGTAACCTGCGCCGGCAACATTTAATACACCATAGCCTCCCATTGAATATCCAATGAGCGCAGTATTGCCGGCATCTGCCAATCCCGCTAAAAAACTTCCGCTGTCACTTTTCGCTAAGGCCGCTATCTGGTTCAATACAAACCGTATGTCTTTAGCCCGGTTGAGTAAAGTGCTTTGAAAGCCTTTTGTCTCGGCGTGTGTAGATTCGGTGTGGTCAATGGCCACTACTACATAACCTTTAGACGCCAGGTTTTCGGTGAGATAGGATAACAATACCCTTGAACCCGGGTAGCCGTGTGATACGATGACTAGGGGAAATGCAGCAGCTTCCTTATCAGGAACGGCATCGCGCAGTGCCCTGCCCTTAAAAGTAAAAGGAACAATGGGCCTTAACGAATCATTTGAGCTGCCTAATATATCTTCGTAAACTGCCAGCATGGTTTTGCCTTCAGGCACTATAGCAGGATACCATATTTCTAATTTCAGCGGGCGGTTATACAATGGATCAACGCCTCCTTTCGAATGTAGTATATCTGCCTGGTCTTTATTTATAAGGGTTAAAGTGCGTACACCTGCTTTATATGGGCCTCTTGCCGCCAGTTCCGGGGCATCGGGTAATGCATCGCCGTTAATAAATGACTCCGCAATGGTTTGTGCTTTTGCCGGTGCGGTAATCAAAAAGCAAAGTGAAATGATGAGTAAACGAGTGGGTTTCATTGTTAAGGACTTGAAATATTGAAAAGGATCGAACTTTCGGTAGCCATTGACGGAATTAAAAGCTTTGCTATAAATATAAGCTAAATGAAGCACCCGGTTTATACAAGCGTATTCCGGATTACCCGGCCGGTATGACCTGTTATTCCGTTTTCCTGTTCCCCTCTTTGTCAAACAACTTTTTTAAGTGCCGCTCCGTAAGCGGAATGGGCAGGATACTGAATAAAAAAGTGAGTACAATTCCTGTAATAATACCTGTTTGGCTTAAGAATGAGAGAAAGAAGGAAAGCAGCCCTGTTGCGGTAAGTATACCACCGCAAAGCAGCATCAGCTTTGAAGAATAGCGGTTGGCTTCCTCCCATGTTTGCTGGTTGCGCATGGATGCTTTTGTTCTGTAACCGTAAACCGTATTGATCTTTTCAGGTGAATGTAACAGGGTTATTACACTGACAATAATAAGTGTACAGCCGGTAACGAATGTAATAATGGTAAAGGGAGACATATTGTTTTTTAATTGCTGTTACCTGTTATACCAGAAACTTATTTCTGTTTGGCCACTTTATACAATAGCCCACCCAGCACGGCAAAAAAGATCACCCCCAATATTTCATAGCCTAAGGCCCCGCCCAGCACATTAGTGATCCCGTTTTCAAAGCTCAGCTTTTCCAATCCTTTTGAAATGGTATCGTTGGCAGCCAGGAAGGCTACGATCACTCCTGCTATGGCGCCGCCCGCAACCAACCCGGTGGCGAACAGGTTGCCTTTGCCAAGGTCTTCTTCACCTGCTTTAATGGCTTCCCCTTTTCTTTTGGCCTGCCAGTCAACAATACCCCGTATAGCGCCGCCTATAAAAATAGGTAAAGTGGTTGCCAAAGGCAGGTACAAACCAATGGCAAATGATAAAGCTTTAATACCGCAAAGCTCTACCACCACAGCCACAAAAACACCCACCAGCACATACTGCCAGTCCAGGTTAAACGACAGCACGCCTTTTATTAGTGTAGCCATTAACGTGGCCTGCGGCGCCGCATAGGTGCTTTGGCCAATGGCATGATGGATGC
Source organism: Agriterribacter sp. (assembly GCF_035445465.1). Classification (NCBI taxonomy): domain Bacteria; kingdom Pseudomonadati; phylum Bacteroidota; class Chitinophagia; order Chitinophagales; family Chitinophagaceae; genus Agriterribacter; species Agriterribacter sp. The sequence goes on along the minus strand of NZ_DAOMQT010000002.1, from coordinate 33,577 downwards.
CCTGCGCTACCATTTCAGGTGTGGGGGTATCCAGCACTTTTATGGTTATGCCTATTGCCAGGGAAGAAACGATTACTCCAATGAACAGCGCCAATTGCTGGTACCGTGGTGTAGCACCAATGATATAACCGGTTTTAAGATCCTGCGAAGTAGCGCCTGCATTAGCGGCGGCAATGCATATCATTCCTCCAACCACCAGCACCATGGGTTCATAAGATTTACCCGTCCAGCCTACCACTATAAAAATTAAGCAGGTGCCCAGGATAGTGGCAATGGTCATCCCGGAAATAGGGTTATTGGAAGAACCGATCAGCCCCACAATACGGGAAGAAACGGTTACGAACAATGCGCCAAACACTACAATAAGCACCCCCACCAGCAAGCGGCTGATAAAATTTTCGCCGGGGATGAATGGTAAAACCGATACGATCAATATCAGTCCCAAACTTCCGAAGCCCACCACTTTTAAACTCAGATCCTTTTCTGTGCGCAATTCTTCAGTGGTTATGTTGCCGGCATTCTTATTTTTTAATGATCCCAGGCTGCTTTTAAATGAAGAGACGATAGTGGGTAAGGTTTTCAGCAGCGTTATAAAACCGCCTGCCGCAACGGCGCCCGCCCCTATTTGCCGGATATAGGCCCAATAAATGGCGTTTGAAAAATCGGCAAAAGTATGGGTATCGGGGTTCCAGCCGCCTCTTCCTCCTGCAGTACTCATATCGGCGAGTACCCCGAGCTTTACCAGTTGCGCGGCAATGGCATCGGCAGGTACCAGTGTGGCCAGCAAAGGGATCAATACAAAAGAGGCCAGTACGCTGCCCGCTACCAGCACGCCACCTATTTTGGGCCCGATGATATAACCTACGCCCAGGTATTCAGGCGTTATTTCACCACTCACTTTGGCTGAGGGCAGGAATTTATTAACCTGCTTAGTCATGAACTCCGGCGTTTCGGCAATTACATGAACGATCTTTTGTAAGAAAGCGTACACCAGCGCAAAGCCTACTCCTGTAAAAGCGGTTTTAGCAAAATCACCCCCTTTCTCTCCTGCTTTTAATACAGCAGCGCAGGCCGTTCCTTCCGGATAGGGAAGCGTATCGTGTTCCTTTACGATCAGCGGCCGCCGCAGGGGGATCATCATTAAAGTGCCCAGTATGCCGCCCAGTATTGCCAGGGTGAGTATGGTTACATAATTAAAATAATCTTCATTGGCCTTATCGCTCAAAAATAAAAACCCCGGCAGTGTAAATACAACCCCTGCCGCAATGCTTTCACCGGCAGACCCGGTAGTTTGGATGATATTGTTCTCGAGAATGGTAGTCTTTAAAAAAAGCCTGCTGAGTGTAATAGCCATTACCGCAATGGGTATGGAGGCGGAAACGGTTAACCCGGCTTTGAGCGCGAGATATACGGTAGACGCGCCGAAGATGATACCAAACACCGAACCGGTTAATACGGCTTTAATGGTAAATTCGGCCATTCTGGTTTCGGGTGCTATAAAGGGCTGAAATTTTTTTTCAGGCATAATTTGGAGGTTTTCGGAAGAAAGATAAAGAAAATAGGGATTAGGTAAATAATAATCAACGCCCGGATCAGATCACCAGCTTTTTAAATAAAGAGAAATGCTGCATCGCTTCCAGTATGCCGCCTGCGCCCTCTTCTTTTGCATGGTATATAGCAGGAAAGCCTGCCGTTGCTTCCATTAAGCCGGGTTCTGCATTGCCCACTACAACCCCTTTGTATCCTGTTTTAAATAAAGACAGGTCGTTGAAGGTATCGCCTGCCACCAGAATGTTTTCTATGGTAAAATGATATTGTTTGGCCAGCAACTGCAGGCTGTATCCTTTATTAATGCCTTTGGGTAATACATCCGCGAACTTTCCGGCAGACAACACCAGGTCGCAATTCAATTGCTCCACTTTATCCTTTAAATCGTCAACATCCGTATGCACGTCATAAAAATAAGAGCAGCGCCGTTGCTGCGGAACGTTCTGCGCTACGAGGCCTTTTACGCCGGATAGTAATTCGGCTACCTGTTTTTTTCCCGGCCATCTTTCTTCAATCAATGATTGAATGGGCTCAACGGGTTCAAGCGAATTGCCACTTACAATAGTGGCACCCACATCACAAATAATAAAATCCGGCTTCGGCATTAAGGGTTCTTCAAAAAGAGGTAAAATGGTTGCCAGTCCCCTGCCGCTAACAAAAACAAGCTGAAGCGCTTTATGACTGTTTATTATACGATACAGCGCTGCCCGCTGCGCAGGGGCTCCGCCTAAAAATGTGCCGTCTAAATCAGTAGCCAGTAACATTATGTTTTCCTTTTTTTTATATGTGGCAAGGCAAATATCCCTTATAAAATGATGATATGCCGTTTATCTGAAAAAAAGTGCCAGCTAAATACAACTTGAATCAGCCACTAATGCATGAATACTTAATGTGTTTTGGTACATCCATTCGTGTATTAGTGACGTATTAAACCCTTGCAGGCTCTTGTTGTACAGAATGTTACAAATGGCACGAATTATTCGTGATAATTAGTGTATCGTGGATAAAGGCAACACATTATACTAGACCCCCGGAATTATTTTTAAGCAGCTTTTAACCGGCAGCATAACTCTGTTTAGGCGGCTTTTATTATACCTGCATACCAAAAATCATCCTTAATCGTTCCTATTAATAAAAAATATAAGGGAAAGCAATAGCTACATTTAACCATAATGCTATGAAAAAATTGATCATTTGTGCAGCATGCGGCTTTTTGCTGGTGTCGTATATAAGTGGGTGCTCACCAAAATATGGGTGCCCGGCTAATGGTAAGAGCGTTGGAGCAGAAAGAGTACTGAGCGGGGAAAAGGCGCCTAAGGCAAAGTCTTTTAAAAATTAGTCTCACCACTAAAAATAAAGCTATGAACCTGACCCTGCGTAACGATTATGGCTGTACTGAGGCTGTAATTGATGAAAACTGCGGCTTCGACAAATTTTATGGCGTAGCCGGTTTACTTGCCGATAAGCTACAGGTACAGTTTACCAACAAAATTGATGACCTCGATACGTCTTACTGGGATTTTAATTACAACGGACATAAGCTTACCCTGCATTATAACATATATGATGGCGTATCTATTTTACCTGTGCGGCTAAGGCGGGCCGTTGCAAAAGACAATGAAGCGATAAAAGAGCTGGCCATGGTTTTGCAGCAGCTCAGTTAGTATCCTTTCTCCGAAATAGAATCGAGTATATTATAATAGCTCAGGTAACGCTCTATATTGATTTTCCCTTCTTCTACCGCTGCCTTAACAGCACAGCCCGGTTCATTAATATGCAAACAATTATTAAACTGGCAATCCGTTATAACTTCCCTCATCTCGGGGAAATAATGCGAAAGCTCCTGCTTTGAAATATCAACAAGCCCAAATTCACGGATCCCCGGCGTATCAATAATTCTTCCGCCAAAAGGAAGATCAAACATTTCCGCGAACGTGGTAGTGTGCAGGCCTTTACCGCTCCAGCCGCTTACTTCCTGTGTTTTGAGCGCAAAATCCGGCATTACCGCGTTAATAAATGAAGACTTTCCCACGCCCGAATGCCCGCTGATCAAAGAAGTTTTATGTTGTAAAATTTGTTGTATATCTTTTATCCCTTCACCCTTTTCTACACTCATTAAAATAACGGTATACCCGATTGCCTCATACATGGCTTTTCTCTCTTCAAACTGGCGCATTTCTTTTTCCCGGTGCAGATCGGATTTATTGAATACCAATACCGCGGGTATATGGTAGGCTTCAGCGGCAACCAAAAAACGGTCAATAAATCCCTGTGATGTGCGCGGATCCCTGAGTGTACAGATCAGTAAGGTTTGGTCAATATTGGCCGCGATAATATGATGATGGTATTTATGAGCGGGCGACTGCCGGTTAATATAATTACGCCGGTCATAAATATGCGTGATAACAGCGCTTTGCTCCTCGCCTTCTTCTATTACTATATCTATTTCATCGCCAACGGTAACGGGGTTGGTAGATGTAATGCCATCCATTTTAAACCTGCCTTTTATCCTCGCATTGTACAACGATCCGTCCTGGCTTTTCACTACGTACCAGCTTCCTGTAGATTTGTATACCAGGGCTTTCATGCAATACAATAAATTAATTCTTTCTGCTGTTGTTATTAAATCCGGAAGCGGTATCTATAAATGCCATTTTGTTTTAAGCCGCTTCCTGTACTGTAGGGCTATTGTTCTGCGTTACTGCAGGATCATGCTGCGTTCACCCTTCGCGTACGCTTTCATCCATGAAGTTATTGTATTTACCCATGCGGCATCCGTATTAATACAGGGAATAAAAGTGAAAGATTCCCCGCCTGCATGTAAGAAGGTTTCCTTTCCTTCCACTGCTATTTCTTCGAGCGTTTCCAAACAATCACTCACAAAGGCAGGGCAAAGCACTGCTATTTTCTTTTTACCCTCTTTGGGGAGCTCCGCCAGGCGTATATCGGTAAAAGGTTCCAGCCATCCTTTACCCAGCCGCGACTGAAAGGAAATGCTGTACCTGCTTTCCGGGATATTAAGCTTTTGGGTAAGCAGGCGTGTGGTTTCAAAGCATTGGTGCCTGTAGCAAAAAGCATGCGCGGGAGAATCGGTCTGGCAACAGTTCTCTGTTTTTAAACAATGGTTGCCCGTAATATCCGATTTATGTATATGCCTTTGCGGTACACCGTGATAGCTGAATAAAATGTGATCATAATCCTGCTGCAGGTAAGGAATGATACTTTCTTCCATTGCCTGTAAATAATTGGGCTCGTTGTAAAATGGTTTGATAAAGGAAAGGGAAAAAGGATATTTTCCTTTTTTGTGTATGGTTTTCGCATGTTCTACCGCTGTTTCGTACGATGACATGGCGAAGTGGGGGTAGAGCGGAACAGCGATCACTTCTTCAAGCGACGGCAACCGCTTCATCAAATTATTATAAGCTGTGGCAACGGATGGGTTGCCGTACCGCATGGCTATTTCAACAGGCGCTTCCATTTGTTGCTGCACCGCTTCCTGTAATTGTTGGGTAATTACAATCAGGGGAGAACCGCCTTCCGTCCATATAGAACGGTAAGCAGCCGCTGATTTTGGAGCGCGAAAGGGTACAATTATACCGCCTACCAGCAGCAGCCGCCACGGGTAAGGGTAATCAATCACCCGTCCATCCATTAAAAACTCCATCAAATAACGGCGAACATCTTTCACTTCGGTTGAATCGGGCGAGCCGAGATTCATTAATATTATCCCCTGTTTGGCAGATGTGTTTATCATGATAATTGATATACTTGCTTCAGTAAAATGATAAAGGTCACGCAGGGTGACCTTTATTGATATGATGGATCAAAAACGGGACGCCGCATCAATGGTACGGTCCAGGTCTTGATAGGTAATGGCATTACTTATAAACCAGGTTTCAAAAGCAGAAGGAGGCAAATATACGCCGGAATTCAACATATGATGAAAAAACTTATTGAAAACTTCAATATCTGCTTCCGATGCCGAGGTGAAATCTGTAATATCGTGGTCGCTGAAATGCACACTGATCATGCTTCCCAAACGGTTGATCCGGAAAGGATGCGGCCCGGCCCTGAATACCTCACTCAATCCTTTTTCAAGATAGGCGCCCTTGGTTTCCAGCTCATCATATATTACCGGGTTGGCATTTAACCCCCGAAGCAGCGTGTATCCAGCAATCATTGCCAAAGGGTTGCCACTTAAGGTACCGGCCTGGTATACGCTCCCTACCGGCGCTATATGATTCATGATCTCCTTTCTGCCCGCAAAAGCACCTACCGGCATGCCGGCGCCGATAATTTTTCCATAAGTAATAATATCGGCATTCACCTTCAGCTTTTCCTGTGCGCCTCCCTTGGCCAGTCTGAACCCGGTCATTACTTCATCAAAGATCAGTAATATATTTTCCCTGTCGCAAATTTTCCGGAGCGTTTCCAGGAATCCTTCTCCAGGCAAAATACAGCCCATGTTACCGGCTACGGGTTCAATAATAATAGCGGCAATTTCATTCCTGTTTTCCGCTACTAAGTTCTCAACGGCAGCTATATCATTATAAGCGCAGGTTAAGGTATCGGCGGCAACGCCTGGTGTTACCCCCGGCACTTTTTGTATATTAAAGGTGGCCACACCGCTTCCTGCTTTCACCAAAAAGCAATCTGCGTGGCCGTGATAACAACCTTCAAATTTGATGAGCTTATTTTTGCCGGTATAGCCTCTTGCCAGCCGTATAGCGCTCATGCAGGCTTCGGTGCCGCTGCTTACCATTCTGATCAGGTCAACATTAGGCGCCATGCTTTTGATGAGCTCGGCTATTTCAATTTCCAGTTCGGTAGGCGCGCCAAAGGAGGTAGATGAGCCAGCCTTATCGCGAATAGCTTTGATAACCGGTTCATAGGCATGACCTAAGATCATTGGACCCCAGGAGTTGATGAAATCAATATACTGATTCCCGTCAACATCGTATAAATAAGCTCCTTTGGCTCTTTCAATAAATACCGGGGTGCCTCCAACGCTTTTGAATGCCCGTACGGGAGAGTTTACGCCGCCGGGGATGGAATGCTGGGCACGTTCAAATAAGGCTTTGCTGGATTGGTAATTCATGGTGAATAAGTGAATGGTGAATAGTGATTGGGCGATGCCTATATTAATGCTTTGAACAAGATAGTATTAACCCCGTCAATAATTTAAAGGTGCTGACCATCTTTTCTTCTATATTTTTCATGTCAATATTATTCAAATAGTTTAAATCACTGGCTGCAAAATAATTGTTTTACACTTACATCTCATATGCTGTCTATTCATTCACCATTGCCTCATTCACCATTCACCTTCCTCAGGTCAACATCCCCGCCGCATCTTTTGCAAAATAAGTAGCTATAAGATCAGCACCAGCGCGTTTGATAGCAGTAAGGCTTTCTATAATGGCTTTTGACTCATCGAGCCAGCCCATTTTTGCCGCGGCTTTTATCATGGCGTATTCCCCGCTTACATGATACGCGCTTACTGGAACGGTAACGGTATTTTTTATTTCTCTTATAATATCAAGATAAGCCATAGCCGGTTTTACCATTACAATATCGGCGCCCTCATCAATATCCCTCAGTGTTTCATTCACGGCTTCTATGCGGTTGGCATAATTCATCTGGTAGGTTTTTTTATCACCAAAGCCGGGTGCACTATCCAATGCATCGCGAAACGGCCCGTAAAAGCAGGAAGCGTATTTAGCGCTATACGACATAATGCCGGTATGGGTAAAACGATTTTCTTCCAGCGCTTTCCGGATGGCGCCAATGCGGCCATCCATCATATCGCTGGGCGCAACAAAATCGGCGCCTGCCAGGGCATGGCTCAGGCTCATTTTTACAAGGGCTTCAACCGTTTCATCATTTAATATCTTTCTGTTTTTTACGATGCCGTCATGGCCGTATTCAGAATAAGGATCCAGTGCCACATCCGTCATTACGATCATTTCCGGCACCGCATCTTTAATGGCTTTAATGCTGCGTTGCATCAGCCCGTTTTCGTTCCATGCTTCTTTGCCCGTATTGTCTTTCCATTCGTCTTTGCATTTTATGAAAAGCAAAACGCTTTTAATGCCCATGCTCCACAGTGTTTTTACTTCTTTAACCGTATTGTCAACCGAATAACGGTAATATCCGGGCATGGAAGGAATTTCGTAAGCGATATCCCTACCTTCATCAATAAAAAGGGGCGCAATAAAATCATTGGGCGTTAATACCGTTTCGGCTACCATGCTGCGAATGGCTGCATTGCTGCGAAGTATACGGTTTCTGCGTTGTAAGTACATGGTATCAGTTTGATATTTGTTGTTTGTAGTTTATCGTTGCATTTGGCTTCGTTTTTCGGATTTAAGGCTTCGGATTTAATATTTGAATTTTATTTGTTTCTTGTGATTTGTTTCTTGATGCTTTGTATTCCCTCGGATTTCGAAATTCCAGCCTCGGAGTTAAATTGTCTTTTACTGTTTGTCACTTTTTTTGCGGAAAAAAAGTAACCAAAAAAGCCGCCCGAAAACGATTACTGCCCGTTTTCGGGAAGGAGCCTTGATAGTGCTTTTCTGCTACTGTGATTTCTACTTCATTTCGCTGCTGCTTTCTCATTTTTCAGTAGTCCGTATTATAGCTATTTTTTTTGAGCATTGAAATTGTATTCTGCTTTGAATTTAATATTTGAATTTTATTTGTTTCTTGTTATTTGTTTCTTGATGCTTTGTATTCCCTCGGATTTCGAAATTCCGGCTTCGGGCTTAATTTTACCCTCACACCCACTCCTGCGGATGCAAACAAACCTGCAGCAGTTTATCTTCTTCACTCCCTGCTTCGGGCTGATAATTATATTCAAATCGTACAGTGGGTGGCAGGCTCATGAGTATGCTCTCGGTTCTTCCATTGGTTTTTAAACCGAACAGGGTGCCCCTGTCGTGTATGAGGTTAAACTCAACATAACGTCCCCTGCGGATCTCCTGCCAGTGCTTATGCTTTTCGTTCCATTCCGTGTTTTTTCTTTTAGCAACAACCGGCAGGTAGGCATTAATAAAGCAATTGCCGTTAGCCTGCTGAAAGGCGAATAACCGGTTAGCGTCTTCATCATTCAGCGGGCGGAGATAATCATAAAACACGCCGCCGATCCCCCGCATTTCATTACCGCGGTGGGTATTAGAGAAATAGGTATCGCATTGCCGCTTAAACTTTGGATATAGCGCTTCCCCAAAGGGCTGCATGGCATCGCGAAGGGTTTGATGAAAGTGTCGCGCGTCTTCCTCAAACAAATAATAAGGGGTAAGGTCGGCGCCTCCGCCAAGCCACCGGTCTGTTATCTTTCCTGCCGTATCGTATAGCTCAAAGTAGCGCCAGTTAGCGTGTACCGTAGGCACAAAAGGGTTAAGCGGGTGTATAACAATACTAAGCCCGCAGGCAAACCAGCTATCGCCATTGATCTTCAACTGGTTTCGCATGGCGTCATTTACTTTGCCGTGCACAACCGATGTATTTACACCTGCCTTTTCAAATACCTTTCCATTCGATATCACTCTGGTTCTTCCTCCTCCTCCTTCGTCCCGGTCCCAGTTATCTTCCACAAACCCGGCTTCCCCATCTTCCTGCTCTACTGCATGGCAAATATGGTTTTGAAGATCATGTATATAACTGATCCAACTGTTAGTAGTGAGTTGTGAATGGTGAATGGTGAATGATTCGTCAATGCCCGACAGATTATGGGTTTTCATTTCTTTTCGTTTATTTAATACAGCCCATTCAGGTTTTCATTAAAATGCGTTTTATTGCGCCCTCCCGTTGCTCCATCCCTTAACCGTATCTACAAATGCGCGGGCATGATCAACGGGTATATTGGGTAAAATACCATGCCCGAGATTTGCGATATATCTTTCCCCGCCAAAAGCGGCAAGCATTGCTTCCACTTCTTTTTTAATAACAGGGATGGGTGACAATAGTTTTGCGGGATCGAAATTACCCTGTAAAGTTACTTTATCTCCCGCTAAGCTCCGGGCCATTTGCGGGGTAATGCACCAGTCAATGCCCAGTGCCTGTGCGCCCGTTTCTGCCATAGCATCCAAAGAATGCCATGCTCCCTTGGCAAAAACAATAACCGGTACTTTGTCTTTTAACGCGGTTACGATCTGCCGGATGTATTGTAAGGAAATGGTTTCGAAATCAGCAGGACTTAGCAGCCCGCCCCAACTGTCGAATACCTGGATCACATCCGCCCCGGCTTCCACCTGCGCTTCGAGGTAAGCAATGGTAGTGTCGGTGATCATTTGCAGCAGTTGATGTGCCACCCGGGGCTGGGTATAACAAAAAGCTTTGGCCTCGTCAAAGGTTTTACTGCCTTTACCCTGTACCATATAGCATAATAGGGTCCAGGGCGCTCCTGCAAAGCCGATAAGCGGCACACGGCTGTTCAATTCTTTTTTAATCAGTTGTATGGCATCAAACACATATTGCAGCTTTTCGTGCACATCGGGTATACATACCCGGTGTAAATCGGAAGCGGTCTTTACGGGGTTTGGCAGAAAGGGCCCCTTACTTTCTATCAACTGCACTTCAAGCCCCATAGCCTGCGGCACTACCAGTATATCAGAAAAAAGGATAGCCGCATCCACGCCAATGATATCTACGGGCTGCAAAGTAATTTCGCATGCCAGCTCAGGGGTTTGGCAACGCTCAAAAAAACCATATTTTTCCCGCAGCTTCATGTACTGGGGTAAATAACGGCCTGCCTGCCGCATCATCCAAACCGGCGGGCGTTCTACAGGTTTACCGCTGAGTGCTTTTAATAATAAATCGTTCTTCATAATCATTTAAAATAAGCTGTAACCATGTCCAGCATGTCTGTTTCCGCTGGCCATGAGCTGGTGACCACTTTATTGCTGCAGTAGGCGGCTATTGCTGCAGTAGTAGATTCACCAATGGAAAACAATACCGTGTGCACAGGGAGGGTATTGATGGAAAAAAAACTATGCACGGCGCTGGGACTAAAAAACAATATACCTCCATAATCCTTTACAGTGGCTATTGGCGTGCTTACCGTTTGGTACACCACCAGCTCGTTTACCTTTATGCCCGCAGCGCCGAGCCTGTCGGGTAAATGATCCATCCGGCTGTTTCCGCAAATGAATACCACTTCTTTTACATTTCCATATGCCATTATTTTTTCGGAAAGCAGGATGGCATTTTTTGCAGAGGCTATAATGGAGGAGGCGTTGAAAAAACGGAGTAAAGCGTTTTTAGTAGCGCCGCCTATACAAAAAATTTTCCATGCAGGAACAACGGTTAGTTGTGTGGTGATGACATTAACCGCATTAACACTTGTAAAGATAACGGTGAGCTGCTGCTGGGCCAGTGATTGAATTAACGCCCTTGTTTCCTGCGAAACTTCCGGTATAATTTTTATAAAAGCGTTGGCCTCCACATTTATATTTTGCAAGGCTGCCTTTTGCAGCAATGCAGTGTTTAGCTCCCGCGTTGATAATATTTCAATTTTATTTTCCGCCATTCCGGATAGATTCAATTATTTTATCTCCGCCATTAGCTAAAATTTCCAGGGCGGCTTCTTTACCGGTGTCTTCCATTTTATTCAGCTCCGTTTTTCTTTCCGTTTCTATTGTTTCTTTCCCGTTAACCGAAGTAATGCTTCCTTTAAAGTGAAGAAAGCCATCATCAATTTGTGCCAATGCGCTTATGGGTGTAGAACAGCCGCCGGATAAGGCACGTAAAAAATCGCGCTCGGCCCCGGTGCATATATCCGTATGCATATCATTTAAGGATATAAAAATATCTCTAAGCCATTGGTCTTCGGCACGGCAAACAGCCACCACGGCCCCCTGCGCCGGGGCAGGCAGCATCCAGTCTAATTCGATGCTTGCTGGTGGACGCAGGTTAATGCGATCCAGCCCGGCAGCGGCAAAAATGGCTCCCTGCCAGTTGCTTTCCTCCAGCTTTCTGAGCCTGCTGTTAATGTTTCCGCGTAAATTGTCTATAGTATGATGCGGGTAGCGGTGCAGCCATTGTGCCCTGCGCCGTATGCTGCTGGTAGCAATGGTGAAGCTGGTTATTTCTCCTGCTACATCACTGTTTTTCTGAAGCCATTTTCCACCGGCAAACCCAAGTGATTCTTCTAATAGTGGTGTTCCGGCTTTATATATTAAAACATCTTTGTACGAATCGCGTTTGAGTACGGCCGCCTTCACTATTCCTTTTGCCAGTTGCGTAGGTACATCTTTATAGGAATGTACGGCAACGTCAATATTTTTTTGAAGCAATGCCACATCAAGGGCTTTGGTGAAAATGCCCTGCACGCCTATTTCGTACAGCGGTACGGTAAGATTGATGTCGCCCTCGCTTTTTATATATACTAAGGTTGAGGCCACATCCTGCTCTGCCAAAAGCGTTTGAACCTTTTTTGCCTGCCAAACGGCTAACGCACTATCACGTGTGCCAATTTTTACTATATGCTTCATGAACGGGTTATACTTAAACGGAAATTTTCAGAAACATGAGGGGTTGCTATCTCCTCTCTTTATGAAGGATCCATTTGCAGATACTTATTGATCGTGCTGATGTATTGGCAGCCTTTTGCGGTATGTGTACGAAGGTCCACGGCAAGCGTCTTCACGGCTTTCTGTATTCTTGCATCTGTAACCTCTTTTTCGTTGCTATCCGGCATTATACAGGCACGTGTTTCGCTTAATTCATACAATTTGGATTTTACCTCACCCAAAAAATGACGGTGTAAAAATATTTTATGCCATTCCACAAACTCGCCCAGGGTTTCCTGAATGATGGCCAATGCTTTAGGCACTTCCGCCTTCCGCATAGCGAAAGTGTTATGGAGGATAGCGGATATTTCATCTACATCCATTAGCGTGGTACCCGGCAATGATTCTACATCGGGATCAATGCTTTTGGGTACAGAAAGGTCTAACAGCAGCCTGGGCTTTTGTACAGGAAAGAACCCGGGAAGAATAGTAAAATCTTCGGCAGTAGTGCTGGCAATCAGCACATCACTTTCATTTGCAATAATGCCAAGCTGCTCATAGGGAACGCATTCCAGTTGGTATTGCTGTGCAAATGCTACCGCTTTCTGATGTGTACGGTTTGTAATGCGTACCGTAGCGCCCGGAAAGTATTCATTGATATTTTTAGCCACGTTACAGCCAAACTTGCCTGCCCCAACCAGTAAAATATTTTTATGTTCAATATCCTTTACTTTTTCGCGTATTACTTCAATGGCGGCGTAGGCCACGGAAACGGTTCCGGTACTGAGGCGGGTTTCCGATTTGATCCTTTTGGAAGCCTGAAGCGAGAAGTTTACAAGCCTGTCTAATAAAGTACCGAGTAAACCCTTTTCTTTTGCGTATTTTGTTGCTTTTTTTAATTGCATCAAAATTTCATAATCCCCGAGGATCTGGGAATCTAACCCTGCGGCTACTTTAAAGAGGTGCATTACGGCATTGATTCCATGATGCACATATCCGTGTTGCTTAAACCCCTGAACCGTATTGCCTGTGGCTTCACACAGCAGGTCTGTTAACGCGCCGGCGCCGGCAATGCCGTATACCTCGGTTCTGTTGCAGGTAGAGAGCACAAAAATATCTGTAATTCCCTTTTGTATAGCCTGTTCAGTGATCCTGCCGTAAGCGGCATCAGATACTGCAAAGCTGCTGCGGGTGGAGGTATCGGCGTTATGATAATTAACACCAATAATAACAAAATGGTCTAATCCGCTACAAACATCGTATGTGTCAGGGTGTAACATAAACAGGTGCAAATGTAGCAGACAACTGCCATCTTACCGTCAGCACATTGTCATAAAATCGTCATCTCTGCGTAAACTGCTCAAAATCATTTATTGAACTGATTAAAATCAGGGATAGGTTGTGGGTGGGAAATTAAATCCGAAGCCGGGAAATACGAAATACAAAGCACAAAAAGACAAATCACAAGAACCAAACAAGTCTCAAATCCAAATATTAAATTTCGAAATCCGAGGGAATACAAAGCACAAGAAACAAACTTGCCTATCGGCAGGCAGGCCTGTCCGCCGGGGCGGATAAACTTCAAACCCTGAAATACGAAGAAAACATCAGAAATCAGTACCGGTTCCATCTCAAATTTCAGATATTAAATTTCAAATACGGACCTTTTCCTCATTTTCAATTTGTCCATCTTACCTTGCATTAAATATTCATCAATAACCATGCACACCGATTTTCTTGTTATAGGTTCCGGCATTGCAGGACTTACCTATGCGTTAAAAGTTGCCAACGACTGCCCCGATAAAAAAGTAATCATTTTCACCAAAACCACTTCCGATGAAACCAATACCAAATATGCCCAGGGCGGCATAGCCGGTGTATGGGATAATGAAAACGACAGTTTTGAAAAGCATATTGAAGATACACTCATTGCCGGCGATGGCTTATGTAATGAGAAAACGGTGGAGATCGTAGTGCGGGAAGGTGTAGACAGGATAAGGGAGATCATTAGCTGGGGCGCTAAGTTCGACAAAGACCAGGATGGCGATTATGCGCTCGGTAAGGAAGGCGGCCATAGCGAATTTCGTATACTGCATCATAAAGATGTAACCGGCAGGGAAATGGAAAGGGCGCTCTTAAACGCAATAAAGTCGCAACCCAATATTGAGGTGGTCACCCACTGCTTTGTAGTAGATATTATTACACAGCATCACTTAGGTTATCTGGTTACCAAGTCTACCCCCGATATCGAGTGCTTCGGCGTGTATGCATTGAACCTCCGTACAAAAAAAATTGAAAAAGTAAGAGCAGGTATTACCCTGCTGGCTACAGGAGGTAACGGGCAGGTGTACCGTACTACTACCAACCCCGTTATTGCCACCGGCGACGGAGTAGCGATGGCCTACAGGGCCAAAGGCCGGATTGAAAATATGGAGTTTATTCAGTTTCATCCTACTGCCTTATACGAACCGGGTGTAAAGGGACAGGCTTTTCTGATAACAGAAGCCGTACGGGGCGATGGAGGTATACTGCGCAATAGTGATGGCGAAGCTTTTATGGAAAGATATGATGCCCGCAAAGACCTGGCCCCGCGCGATATTGTGGCAAGAGCCATAGACAATGAAATGAAAAGAACCGGAACGGAGCATGTGTGGTTGGATTGCCGCCATATGGATCAGGAAAAATTCCTGCATCACTTTCCCAATATCCACGAAAAGTGCTTATCCATTGGTATTGATGTGGCTAAAAATATGATTCCCGTAGCGCCGGCCGCACATTACAGTTGCGGGGGTATTAAAACGGATGAATGGGCAAGAACTTCCATCCGCCATTTATATGCGGCGGGCGAATGTGCCTCAACGGGCCTGCATGGCGCCAACAGGCTGGCCAGCAACTCTCTTCTTGAAGCAATGGTATTTGCGCACAGGGCTTACGTGGATGCCGTAAAAAAAATAAAGAACACTTCGGCGGAGGAATGGGGAAGCTGGCGCCGGGATGCCATACCCGACTGGCGGGCCGAAGGAACCACTGCTCCTAAAGAGATGATCCTGATTACCCAGAGTTTGAAAGAGCTGCAGTTGCTGATGAGCGATTACGTGGGCATTGTAAGAACCAATACCCGCCTGGAGCGCGCTATGCGCCGGTTAGATATGATGCATGAAGAAACGGAAGAGCTGTATAAAACCACGGAAGTATCGCCACAGCTTTGCCAGTTGCGCAATATGATCACCGTAGGATACCTCATCGTTAAATCGGCCCAGTTCAGGCACGAAAGCCGGGGGCTTCATTTTAATACCGATTATCCGCATAAGAGTGAACAGGTGCAGAATATTGTATTGTAGATCAGAAGTCCGAAGTTTACATACAAAGCCCGGAATTTGAAGTGAATATAAAGAACCAAGAACCAAATCACAAGCACCAAATAAGTCTCAAATCCGAAGCCTTAAATCCGAAAAACGAAGGGAATACAAAGCACCAAAAGACAAAAATAACAAGAAACAAAAAAAATTCAAATCCGAAGCTTTAAGCTTGAAATCCGAAGGAATAAACGATAAACCAGCAAATCCGAAATCAGCAATAACTCACGGATAGCTCACGGCTGAAAGCTGATCGCTGGTAATTTCAAATCCTGTCTATCTTTGCGCTCATGTATTATCTTATACTTGGTTTACTGTATCTGTTTTCTTTTCTGCCGTTGTGGGTTATATACCGCATATCCGACTTTATCAGCTTTTTGCTGCACTATGTGATAGGCTACCGCAGGAAGGTGCTGATGAAAAATCTTTCTATTGCCTTCCCCGAAAAAACGGATAAGGAAAAAATGGCGCTCATCAGAAAGTTTTACAGGAACTTTACCGATACTTTTCTGGAAGCCATCAAGCTGCTTTCCATATCTGAAAAAAATCTCCGCAAAAGGATACAATTCGATCCATCCGTTTTAAATGAGCTGTACCGCACGGGTAAAAGCTGCCAGGTGCATGCGGGACATAATTTTAACTGGGAATGGGTGAATGTAAGGGTGGCGAAGGAGCTGCTATACCCTTACCTTGCCGTATATATACCTATTGGCAGCAAATTGCTTGACCGGGTGTTTAAATATTTCAGGGAAAGAACAGGCACGATCATGCTGCCTGCAACGGATATGAAAAACGCCATGTTGCCTTACCGCAGTAAACAATACCTGCTGGCACTGGTAGCCGATCAGAATCCGGGTGATCCTTCACGGGCGCATTGGGTGAAATTTTTTGACCGCTGGACCCCCTTTGTTATGGGCCCTGAAAAAAATGCGCGGTTTAATGATATACCTGTTGTATTTGCCCGCTTCTCCAAGCCTAAAAGAGGATACTATCTTGTTGAAACGAAATTAGCCAGCCTGCACCCTGCAGAGATGAAGGAAGGAGAACTTACCCTGCAATATGTACGCTATCTCGAAGAAGTGATCCGGAAACAACCGGAGGTATACTTATGGAGTCATAACCGCTGGAAATGGGAAATGAAAGAGGAGTATGAGAGCAGGAAGATTGAAGATGGAAAAGTGAAGCATACCGGCGGATAAACAGGGTATTTAAACAAAAGCAACATATGCGCATTACCGCCTTCGCATTATTTCCACTTGTAATTCTTTTTATTCTGTTAACACGTTAATAAGCCTCCTAAAAAAATATTACCGGTATAAAAGCCAAACGCTCTATCTTGGTAAAAAATACCGGTTTATGTATAGAAAAGCTTTCCTGCTTGCCTTAAGCTGCTGCTTCATCAGCTTTACGGTGCTGGCTCAAAAAAAACAAAAGAAAAAAGATACTTCCGCTCCTGCCGCTGTAGTGGATACAACAAAAAAAGCACCTCCCAAACCCCCGAAGCCTGCTATTACAGAAAAAATAAAATCGAGTAAAAAAACAGACGGTCTTTTTACCATATACCAGGATACCGCTACGGGTAGCATACAGTTGTATATAAAGAAGGATCAATTGGGAAAAGAATATATCTACCAGAGTTTTTCTATGGGCGGGCCAACAAGGCTTTACCTGAACCAGAATATGATAAGGACAACCTTTGTTTTCAGTATCGCCAAACCATTCGACAAGCTGGAATTCGCACAGCAGAATACCAATTTTTATTACGATCCGCTCAATGCGGTAAGTAAAGCTGCGAATGTAGATGCCCCGCCGGCAATCTTTTTTTCAGAGAAGGTAGTGGCCGAAGATTCTACAGGCTACCTGATTGCCGCCGACGGTTTATTTATCAGCGATAAATTAGACCCGGTAAAGCCCACGGTACCGCCAGGGGTACCACCTGCCGCGGTCTTTAACCTGGGCATGCTCAATGCTGCCAAATCGAAATACCACCAGATAAGATCTTATCCGGACAATACCGATGTGTTGGTAGACCTCGCTTACGATAATCCTGCACCTTTTAACCGGGGAGGAGATGATGTAACGGATGCGCGCTATAACCGGGTAAGGATGCAGCATTCTTTTCTTGCCATGCCGGAAAATGATTACCGCCCGCGCCGCGATGACCCCAGAGTAGGTTATTTTGGAGCGGAGGTGCAGGACCTTACTTCTACATCGGCTACGCCATATAAAGATTTTATAAGCCGCTGGTACCTCGTAAAAAAAGACCCTGCTGCCGCGCTAAGCGAGCCGGTGGAACCGGTGGTATACTGGATAGAAAATACCACGCCGGTTGAATATCGCGCAATCATTAAAGAAGCCGGTGAAAAATGGAATGAAGCTTTTGAAAAGGCGGGTTTTAAAAATGCTATTATAATGAAGATTATGCCCGATACCGCTACCTGGGATCCGGCAGACATCCGTTATAATGTTATCCGCTGGGTGAGCAGCCCTTACCCCAGCTATGGCGCCATTGGCCCCAGCTTTTTTAACCCGCGTACCGGCCAGATCCTGGGGGCAGACATTACGGTAGAATGGAGAAGCGGCGCGGGTACCGTTAATTATGACGACCTGTTCAATGGTAGTAATGGCACAGGACTACCTGCCGTTCAACTACCCTGGACTGACGCCGGTGATGAGCCACATGTAAGCTTTGATAAACAGCATCTGCAGTATTGTAATATAGCCCGGGAGTTACAGGCGCAGTATATAACCGGCCTAACTGTATTAGAAGCGCTGGATAACAGGCCGGAAGAAGTAAAGGAAATGCATAAGGAATTTCTTATTTATCTTATTATGCATGAAATGGGGCATACCCTCGGACTGAATCATAACATGAAGGCCAGCCAGATGCTTAGCCCCGCGCAGGTAAACGATAAAAGCATTACGGATAAAATAGGGATGATCGGTTCCGTAATGGATTATCCTTCCATTAATGTAAGCCTCAACCGCAGTAAGCAGGGCAATTACTATACAACAAAAGCCGGTCCGTATGATTTATGGGCTATCGAATATGGCTACACGCCTTTTGCTGCCGGCGAAGAGGAAGCGGCGCTGAATAAAATACTCAGCCGCAGCACCGATCCGCAGCTTGCTTTCGGTAATGATGCCGATGATATGCGTTCGCCGGGAAGAGGGATAGACCCAAGAGTAATGATAAGCGATATGAGCAATGATATGATGGCTTATGCCGAAGACCGTTTTAAGCTGGTGAATATAATGATGCCCAAATTAAAAGAACGGTACAGCAAGCCCGGCCAAAGCTACCAGCAACTGCGCCAGCGCTACCTGATGCTGCAGAGCCAGCGGGCCCAGATGGCCAGCGCAGTAAGCCGCTATATTGGCGGGGTATATGTAGACAGGAGCTTTGCAGGCCAAAATACCACCGCTAAACCGTTTACCCCTGTTCCTCCCGCAACACAAAAGAAAGCGCTTGCGCTGCTGAACAAATATATTTTCTCTCCCAACGTTTTTAATGCCGATGCGGCATTGTTTCCTTACCTGCAGCTGCAACGCAGAGGCTTCAACTTCTTTAGTTCTACGGAGGATTATAAACCCCAGTCAACCGTTCAGGGCATTCAGCTATCGGTGTTAGCGCAATTGCTGCACCCGGTTACTTTACAGCGTATCAATAACAGCGGGTTGTATGGTAATACGTACAGCACCGCTAATCTTACATCCGATTTGAACAGGTATTTCTTTGCAGACGATCTTAAGACCAATGTAAATCTTTACAGGATAAACCTGCAAACGGAGTATGTAAAGGCTCTGGCGGCCATTGCGGCAAGTCCGTTGCCCAACACGTATGATAACGCTTCCAAAGCAGCGGCATTGGCTTCACTCAAAAAAGTAAAAGCCATGCTGGCTACGGCAGTATCCGCCAACGAACAAACCCGGGCACACCGCACCAACCTTAATTTTATTATTGATCAGGCCTTATCGGTAAAATAGACTGTAGCAGGCACAATTCAGGGGGGAAAATGAAATGCATTTTCCTCCTTTTTTAAACAGGGTAAAAACGGGGGGATCATAAAGACCGCGGTATTACTTATCAGATTCGGTTAACCGCTGGTGTTTTGCAATACTGGCGATGTACATTGCAAACCCTGCCATGGCAGTATCTTTCAGTGCGTTCACAAGCGCTAACTGCCGCATCGTAGGATCACCTGAATTTAAATGATTGGGAATATGAATTAGCAGCACAAATGCAATTAACAACGCGGCAAGGAGGTACCCCGCAAGCGATACAAAGCGGTTGGTTATAAAAGCCATGGCAGCAAGAATAAAAGCAATGCCAACCACATAAACCCATACTATTCCTCTTGGAAGATACAGCGGCACATAGTTGAGCATCTCATTCGGATGGGTAAAATGCATAATACCGAAGATAATCATAACAACGGCCAGGAGCCATATGGCTATGCGGGAAATCGTTAGGTGTATCATAAAAAGAACTTTTAGTGGTATTAAGTTAGTTCATTTCTTTTAGAATGGCAGATTATATTTTGCACAGGAATAGCAAACTGCGTATAGCCGTTTTTGTTTGGTATGCATATTTTATATTGTTACAGATAGTTTGGAGTATTCACGGAAAAAAATATGCGATAGATATGGCATCTCATAGCGTGGTGATGAGCCGGGAAATAGGTGTATACCACCGTGCAGCTTATTTTTGCGAGGCCCATAAAATGGCATTTCGGAAAAGAAGGGTAAACGCTTCGTTTTGGAAGAGACCGGGGGAATGGCCCATGAAGATATAAATATTCCTGGCCGGGTAGTGGTCGTTCGTCCATATTACCGGGTGATCGCCCATTTTTACAGGTGAACCGGGCGCATAACTTTTTTCATCAACCGATGCAATAACATGCACGTTGGACCGTGGGCTTTTATCGTAAGTATACCATTCTTCTTTTTCTATACTAAAGTTTTCCGGAAGTCCTTTTACACAGGGGTGTGAAGTGTCCTCAATATGCACCTGCGCACTGGCAAATGCGGGTATATAGTCTTTAAATTGTATGCTACCCATGAAATCATAAAACCATGACCACATATTATACCCGTCAAAATTGCCAAGGAGGCTTGCATGATGCAGCCCGATCCATCCACCCCTGCCCTGCTCTATATATTGAATAAATGCCTGTTGGGCCTGTTCCGTCCAACCATAGGGTGGATAATCAAGTTGAAGAAAAAGCTGGTAACTGCTGAGTACGGCATTGCTGATCGTATCGGTTGAATGGATATAATCTATAGAAAAGTTATACCTAACGGCGAGTGAATCTAACCAGGGCCGCGCGGCATCTGTAAATGCAAGGTGATGCCCGCCGTTTTCGAAAAGAGCCAGTATCCTGAACGATTGCAGCGTATGAACTGCCGTAGCTTTTTGCTGTGCAGATGCTGTACTTATTATTAATAAACCTGAAACCGCTACAAGAAATATTTTTTTCATGCCGGTACATTAAACCGGAACCCCACACCGTGTATGGTTTCGAGGTTAACCGAGGGGTCGTTTTTAAAATGCTTACGCAGCTTGGTGATAAAAACATCCATGCTCCTGCCAAGGAAATAATCATCCTTTCCCCATACATTCAGCAATACTTCATCTCTTTTTAAAATATGGTTGGGGTGTTCACATAAAAACTTCAGCAGGTCTGCCTCTTTCTGCGTTAAATTGGAAGTCTCTTCACCATTGTAAATTTTAAGATCGGTATAGGAGAAATGCATTTTACCGAGCTCAAATTCAAGGGTCTGGTCTGAAAATAATTTTTTTGTCCTGCGTAAAAAAACCTCCATCCGCATCAGCAGTTCTTTCATGCTGAACGGCTTGGTAATATAATCATCCGCACCGCTGGTAAAGCCTTTCAGTTTATCTTCCTCCATAGATTTGGCTGTAATAAATAAAATAGGGATCAGGTCGCTTTTCTGCCGGATCTTTTTGGCTACGCTAAAGCCGTCTTTAACCGGCATCATCACATCTAAGAGGCAAATGTCGAATTCGTCTTTCTGAAAGTATTGCAGCGCCTGTTCCCCATCGGCGCAGAGCAGCACCTGGTATCCTTCCTGTTCAAGGTTATCTTTAATAACGTAGCCTAACGACAGATCATCTTCAGCAAGTAATACATTGGCTTTAACAGATTGCATGGTGTAAAAAATTATCCGGGTAAAATGATTTTAAATTCCGTACCAATACCGGGCACACTGTTTACAACAATTTTCCCATTATGGGCATCCACGATCTTTTTAACAAAATTCAGGCCTAAGCCAAACCCTTTTACATTATGCACATCTCCCGTAGGCACACGGTAGAACTTCTTAAATATATGCTTAAAGAATCTTTTATCAATGCCCACGCCATTGTCTTTTACCGATATAAAATTGTCTGTGCCACACTTGCCGGCTTCAATAATAATTAAAGGTGTGCCGGAATATTTGATGCCATTTTCAATGAGATTAACAATAGCCAGCTCAAGGTGCGTTTTATCGGCTGTTACAGCCACCTCATCCGCTTCAATTTTAATTTCAATTTTTGCGCCTCTTGCTTCCACAAGAGGCTGCAATTTGGATATTGCCTGCTCAATAAGCGCTTTTACCGGGATGGGTTCCATCTCTACGCGAAGCACATGTTGCTCAGATACCGCCATTTTTAATAACCGCTCCACCTGGTTTTGCAGGTGCTCCGTTTCGTGCGTGATGATGGTTGTGTACTTCTCCATGCGTTCGGGCTGTTTGGCTATGCCGGGCTGCGACAGTACTTCCGAAGCAATTTTCATTACCGACAGTGGCGTTTTAAATTCATGGGTAAAGTTATTAACAAAATCTTTTTGTATTTCGATCAGGAACTTTTGCTTGTAAAAATAAAACAGGCTAATGGCAAGACCAATCAATACCAGCACCAAAACAATACTGCCGATAATCCATAAATTCATTTGCGATAAGATATACCCGCTTCTGTCGGGAAAATGGAGAAGAATATAATGGTAGTTTGTAGAATATACCGCCGGCGATACAGGTGCAACCCCCGATGCTGATGCCGGGGAAGCAATATTTTGCTGGAAAATATAGTACCCTTTTGTTTTGTCGTACAGGGCTACATTGCATTCGGTTAAAATGTCAAAGTCCATGAGCTCATGGGTAAGATAAAATGCAAGCGTATCTTCATGCGGTAAGTTGCTGATGCTTATAACGAAGGTGTTGGATGAAGGCCGCAGGGTTATCATTTGCTGCAAATGACTGCCGGGGCTATCGGATAAGTTCATGTCTTCAAAAAGGCCGCGAACACATTTTACTACGTTGGTATCAAACTGCTTTTGCTCTAATTTGTAGATATGGTTTAGCCAGTATAGCTGCATGGCTATAATTAAGCCGATAACAACGGCGCCTGTTAGCACTATCCATTTTAAGGTGGCGGAACGCATACCAAAACGGTTGGAGGAATTAGTAGGCACAAATATGTTTTTAATTATTTAAATAATGCTTCAGGCTGCTTTTTTTATTGTTAAGCCACCGTTAACCCGCTTCCCTTCTGTTTTACAAGGTATGCCTGCTCCTGTATGACAGGGTATAATTCCCGGAAAAAAAATTCAATTTCAGCATTATTAATAATCACAGTTTCGCTCATCATTGGTGTAGTAATAGGTACGTTTAATCCGGCAGCTTTTTTTACAGCCAGGGTAACAGGCTTATTCCATGGATGATTGACCAGGGAAAATTTTCCCCAATGTACGGGAAGTAAACATTTTGCCCGCAGGTTTATAGGCGGTACATCATTCTGAACACAGGTGTTTGCGAAAAATTCTGAAATGAACCTTTTCTGTAATTGGCTGATTGTTGTATTCTTCCTGTAATATGCATTACCACCGGTTCTTTAATTTTCAAAGTTAAAAATAAAATGACCGGCTGCTACACTGCGTTTATTTACTTATTCCCAGCCGCCTCCCAGGGAGCGGTACAGGTCCAGCACAACGGTCAGCAATTCCTTTTGTGAAGCAGTGTGTTTTAATTCAGCTTCCAGTACGCCTTTTTGTGCGGTTATCACTTCCAGGTAACTGGCATACCCGTTCAGGTACAATTCGGTTGATGTACTAACAGCATCGGTTAACATGCCCACTTCAGACTGGTTCAGCTCAACAATTTTCATGTAATGTTCAATTCCTTTTAAATTACTCAATACTTCCTCGTAACCGTGTAAAATGCTTTGCCGGTAGTTATAAAATGCAATGCGTTGTTCGGCATTGGCAACGGCAAAACCGGCTTTCAGCTGGTGCTGGTTAAACAGGGGTTGTGTAATTCCTCCCAGTAATCCATAGGCAATGGAGCTGCCGTTGAATAATAAAGGCAGCTTAAAAGCATTCAGCGCCAGGTAAGGAGTAAGGGTAACCGAGGGCAAAAAAGCTTTCCGTGCGGCTGTTACATCGGCTTTGCTTGCTGCCAGCTCCAGCGCCGCCTGCTGTATATCGGGCCGTCTTGTTAATAAATCTGCGGGTATCCCGGAAGCTATCACTTCCGGCGTTTGTTGCTGCCGTATGGGCAGGCCCCTGGGGATAGGCGTTTGTGCAAAACGGCCCAGGAGCACATTCATTTCATTTTCGAGTTGAATAATGGCTAACCGGGTTTCCTGCTCAAGACTGAGCGTGTGTATTAAATGAGCGCTGAATTGCTGAACGGCCAGCGCGTTGGCACGTCCGCCTTCCATTTGTGCCTCTACTATTTCAACCGCTCTTTCCTGTAATGTTATGTTCCTGCGGATGATCTCCAGCCTGTTGTCTAAAGCCAGCAGTTCATAATAGTAAGAGGCCACCTGCGTTACCAGTTGGGTGGTAACCCAGTGCCTTCCTTTTTCGGAAGCCAGCAGCGTATTGTAGGCAGATCTTTTCTTCGCTTTCAGCTTTCCCCAGAGGTCAATTTCCCATGAGCTTTTTAACCCCAGGAAAAAATCACGGGGCGGGTCTGTTACTTTTTGATCCTCGGTAATATTCTGGGAAAGGTTGGTATCAAAATTGCCTACGCCCGTCATAGTGTATTTGCCGTATTTATCTACTGCGCCCGAAGCAAAACCGTTCAGGGAAGGAAGCCTTAACCCTTTCTGCACAAGCAGGTGGGCTCTCGCTATCATAATTTTTTCCACCGTGGTTTTGAGCGTAAGGTTGTTTTTAATAGCTGTATCAATAAGCCCGAGAAGTACGGCATCGCGGAAAAACTGTTCACGGGTAAGACTGCTTAAGCTGGAGCTATCGGCATGGTTGCTGTAGCTGCCGGGTACATCAGGCATTGGGTATTGCACCGCGGGCTGCTGGGTTACACAGGCCGGTATAGATACTAACAAAAAAGCATATGCGCAAAGCCGGGGATACAGAACAGCGCTGATTTTTTTCATAAAATGATATGTAATTAAATTTTTTAGATAAAAGCAGTACGGTCTGCCTACAGAAGCAGCCGTACTGCAAACCTGTAGGTTATTCTTTTTCCGGTGTTACCTTAAACTTCATAGCCTGCACTTTTAGTTTTATTTTCTTTTTCAACCCAAATTTTTCCTCAATACCTGCGAAAGCAACGTACAGCCCCGGTATCAGTATAATGCCTAACAGGGTTCCCGTAAGCATGCCACCAGCGGCCGCGGTGCCGATAGACCGGTTGCCCAGCGCTCCTGCACCGGTTGCAATACAAAGCGGGATAAGCCCGGCAATAAAAGCAAAGGAGGTCATTAAAATAGGCCGTAGCCTGGAGGTAGCTCCGGCTATAGCTGCTTCTAATATGGAAGAGCCCAGTTTTTTTCGCTGGATGGCAAACTCCACAATAAGAATAGCATTCTTACCCAGTAACCCGATGAGCATTACCAGCGCTACCTGTGCATAAATATTGTTTTCCAGTCCTGCCAGCTTCAATGACAGAAAAGACCCGAAAATTCCCGCGGGCAGCGAAAGAATAACAGGCAGCGGCAGCAGGAAGCTTTCGTATTGTGCAGCCAGGATGAGGTATACAAACACTAAGCAAATAATAAAAATGTAGAGGGCCTGGTTACCCGACAGGATTTGTTCCCTGGTCATACCCGACCATTCATAATCAAATCCTCTCGGCAGTACTTCTTTGGCAGCGGCCTCTACCGCTTTAATGGCATCGCCACTGCTTTTACCCTGTGCCGCGTCTCCATTAATGAGTGCAGAAGTATACATATTATACCGGGTTAACTGTTCCGGTCCAAATACCCTTTCCATTTTTATGAAAGTGGAAAAGGGAACCATTTCATTATCTTTATTTTTAAGGTACAGGTTAAGTATGTCTTCTGGGCCGGAGCGATACTGAGGATAGGCCTGTACCATTACCTTGTACATTTGGCCAAACCGTATAAAATTGGTGGCGTAATAACTCCCCAGCAGCGTTTGCAGGGTGTTCATGGCATTTTCAATGGTGACGCCTTTTTTTGCGGCCATATCCTGATCTACATGAATCATGTACTGGGGAAAGTTGGGATTGAAGCCCGTGAACGCGTTGCTTACCGCGCCCGACTTCATTGCGGCGGCAATTACATCATTGGCCACTTTTTGTGTTTGCTGCAAATCTTCGCTGCCGGTTTTATCTAAAAGCCGGAACTCAAACCCGCTTGAGTTACCAAAACCCGGAACAGTTGGCGGTGGCAAGAACTCAATACTCGCATCGGCAATGTGTTTCGTTTTTTGCTGCAGTATTTCAATCAGCTCGTTTACGGATTCCGCTCTTTTGTCCCAGCTTTTCATATTAATCATAGCCATACCGTAAGAGGCGCCGGATACTTCGGTAACGAGGCTGTAACCCGCCAGGGTTGAAATATTATCAACGGCATCTAAGTTTTGTGCTGCCTCCTGTACTTCATCCAGCACTTTACCGGTACGTTCAACCGTAGAGCCTGCAGGTGTAGTAACATTTACATAAATCACACCCTGGTCTTCCGTAGGAATGAAGCCCGATGGCAGCACGGCACTGGTGCCCCATGTAGCCACAAAGAAAATGACCAGCAGGCCCATAGTAACTGCTTTTTTACCGGCCAGGCGTTTTATTAAGTGCTGGTATTTACCTTGTGTGCTGTTATACGTTTTGTTGAAACCCGTAAAAAACCGCTGCGCCAGGCTTTTCTTTTTTCCCGGCGCGGGATGCCGCAGCATAAGAGCGCAGAGCGCGGGGGTAAGCGTTAAAGCATTAATGCCCGATATTACAATGGAAATGGCCAGGGTTAAGGAAAACTGCCTGTAAAAAACGCCTGCGGGTCCGGACAGAAACGCTACCGGTATAAACACGGCCGACATGACCAGTGTAATGGCCAAAATAGCGCCGGTGATCTCTTTCATGGCGGCAATAGTGGCATCCATTGCTCCCATGTGATCTTCCGTCATCTTCACATGCACGGCCTCCACCACCACAATGGCATTGTCTACCACAATACCAATGGCAAGCACCAGTGCGAAAAGCGTGAGCAGGTTAATGGAAAAGCCCAGCGCCAGCATAAAAGCCAGGGTACCTATAAGCGCTACCGGCACGGCCAGCGCGGGAATAAGGGTAGATCGAAAATCCTGCAGGAACAGGAAAACCACGATAAATACCAGTACAAAAGCTTCCAGTAATGTTTTTAATACTTCACTGATGGAAGCATCAAGAAAGCGCGATACATCGTACGCGAAATTGTAATCCATGCCGGGCACAAAAGAAGATTCCTTCAGTTCCGCCATACGTGTTTTAATATTACTGATTACCTCTCTTGCGTTAGACCCCGGCCGCTGTTTAATCATAATAGATGCCGAAGGCTTACCGTCTGTTTTGGAAACCATGCTGTAGCTGAGCGCGCCAAATTCTACCCCGGCTACATCCTTTAGCCGGAGTACCGAGCCATCTTCATTTGCGCGTAACACGATATTTTTATATTCTTCGGGTTCCGAAAACTTGCCCGTATAGCGTAACACATATTCCACTGCATTAGATTGCTTGCCTGAGCCCTCGCCCGTTTTGCCGGGAGCGGCTTCTACATTCTGGCTGCGCAGGGCCGCAATCACTTCATCTGCCGACACGTTATACGCCAGCATCCGGTCGGGCTTCAGCCAAACCCTCATGGCATAGTCCTTTGCGCCCATTATTTCGGCGAAGCCCACACCATCAATACGCTTCAGTTCTTTCAGCACATTAATGTCGGTGAAGTTAAAAATGAACTGCTCGTCCATGGCGGTATCTTCACTCACGATATTGAGGTAAAGTAGCATACTGTTCACCTCTTTTTCCGTTACCACACCGGCTTTTATCACTTCTTCGGGCAGCTCATCCAGCACGGTAGTTACCCTGTTCTGCACATTTACGGCAGCCAGGTCGGGATCTGTGCCTACTTTAAAAGAAATAGTGATGAGGGTTACTCCGTTGTTGCTGGTTACCGTATTCATATAGGTCATCCCAGGCACCCCGTTAATTGCCCTTTCGAGCGGTGTAGCAACCGCATCGGCACTTACCTGGGCGTTGGCGCCCGTATATCTTGCCGTTACGGTTACTGAGGGCGGCACAATATCCGGGAATTGTGTAATGGGCAGGGTAAACAGTGCCAGCACACCCAGTAAAGTAATGATCAATGAAATAACCAGCGACAATACGGGTCGCCTGATAAAAGTTTCTATCATAAAAACGGTTGTTGTAACAGGTAGGTTTTTAAATGTTTTGTTTCATGTATCAACAGGTAATATAAAAGCAAGCGCTTTACCTGCATAGCCGGGCATCTGCAGCCAGGGTGCGCATGAAGCATCATTGCCACTATACAAGCTGGGGTTGTTATAATTGCCTTTGTATAAGAATAGGTTGTATGTGGGTGCCTTCGCGGATATTCTGTACACCCTCGTATACAATTTTATCTCCCTTGCTCAGCCCCTCTTTGATAATATACGATTGCGCTATTCTTGCCTGCGGCACCACGGTTTTCATTTTTACCGTATTGTCGGCGTTAACAACGAACACGTAATATTTATCCTGTATTTCAAATACAGCTTTTTGGGGGATGATCAAAGCGTCACCGGCGTTTGTTGTAAGCCTTACCTTACCCGACGCGCCATGCTTGAGCAGCCTGGAAGGATTGGGAAACCTTGCCCTGAACGCGATAGATCCTGTGCTTTCATCAAATTCACCTTCCACTGTTTCAATTTTTCCGGAGTAGGGATATACCGTTCCATCGGCAAGCAGCAGGTTGATATTATTATTCCTGTCTTCCGTTGCGGTTTTCCGGTAATTGAGGTATTCATTTTCCGAAACATTAAAGTAAGTGTATACTTCATGGTTGTCTGAAATAGTGGTGAGCAGGGCGCCGGCATCAAGTACGCTACCGGCTTTAAACGGAATACGGTTAATGATGCCATCAAACGGGGAGCGTATAAATGTATAGGAAAGACTGGTTTCTGCTTTCTTTTGAGCAGCCAAAGCTTCCTCCACCTTAGCGTTTGCCGCTTTGTGTTTGGCCTCTGCCATATCCTTTTCGGTAGGAGATACGATCTTTTTCGCCAGCAAACCTTTTACCCTCAGCAGTTCTACTTCGGCTGTTCTTGCTTCGGCCATGGCATTGCTTACATTCGCCTTTGCCTTTGAGAGGGCAATTACAAATTCATTTTCATCCAACTGGAAAAGAGGTTGTCCTTTTTTCACCACCTGTCCTTCATCTACAAATATCTTATTCAGAAATCCCTGTACCCTGGTACGGATTTCTACATTTTTTACAGCTTCAATGCTGGTTACATAATCCTGATGTAAGGAGGTATCTTTAAGCGATACTTCTAAAACGGGTAATTGGGGCAGGTCTTTATTATCCTGAACATTTCCTTTCACCGAGCATCCTGCCATAATAATGCCGGCAACGATATACCTTATATTTTTCATCCTTTGGGGTTGTAATTAAAATGAATGACATGAACCCGACCAGCTGATCGGATTTCAAATGAGAATTGTGAAATAGCAAATAGCATTCATTGAATGCATGAAAGAATTTACAACCTCAAAAAGGAGTAAGCCGGAAGATGAAATTATGATGTTGCAGATGGGGTAGCTTACTCGCGTGAGAAGCCTCCGGGAAGTCATGTTTTGCAATGAGCATGGGCTGAACTTCCGGGATAGCCGGTGGTATAATGAAGCTCTGGAAAAAGCAAACGCTTACCCTGTTCTTGGAATTAAAGAAATGCGCATTGAAGCCGGGCTTTTCATGATCAGGAAGCCTGTCTTTCAGCCCAGCAATATCTTCCAGCAGCAGCTCAAGTATAGTAGCAGGCGCGTTATCCTCCTGTTCATACATCGCAGTCCATTCCCCGCTTTTGAAAACCGGGTAATCCATGTTGGCGGAACTGTCTTCCATAAGGCTTACAGGCAGGAAGGTCATGATATTCAAAAAGCCGAGCAGCAGGAAGTATGCTATGGTTCTCTTATGCTTTCTTAAATGTTGAATCATGACAGGGAAAATAGTTTGCCGGGATGGGTATATTTAATGCACACCCGTTGAGATATAATTAAGTTATTTTAAGGTTGAAAGCTAATGAGGCCAAAGATAAAACCCAATAGAAAAAACGGATGGGGTAAAGCGTTAAAATTATTGAAAAAATTTAAAAATTGATTTAAGTCAATCTATATAGAGGATACTGTAAGAGGAGTTATTATATATAGGATATTACATCAATAATAAGGTCTTATTAATATATATACCAGCACCCCGGTTATGGAAACATACAGCCAAATAGGCCAGGTAATGCGGGCTAATTTCTTATGCCGTGGAAATTCCGCTGTTAGCCCCCGGTAGGCGGTAAATAAAATGAACGGAAGAATAATTCCTGCAAGCGGGATATGCGTGGCTAAAATAATGTAGTAAAATATTCTTAATGTTCCTCCTGCCGCTTTTTCGGCATCGGTTACCAGCCCATCATGATTGATATCGCCAAACCTTGTTTCGCCTGCAAAAAGGTGATGGCAGATATAAGAAACCAGGAACAGCACGGATAGCATAATGGCGCTGATCATTATTTTTTTGTGCAGCACATAATTCCGGCGCTTTACGGCAACCAGGCCGGCAACTAATAAAAGCGATACAAAGGAATTGATTATCGCATTAATCATTGCAAATACATGCACATCAAATCCCAGGCTGGCTTCAATTTTTATACGACCCAGCAATACTATAGCTATAAATATCAGGATGGAAACAATGCTTATCAGCAAACGGGCCAGCTTATCATTCTTTTTTATAAGGGGCGGAAGCAGGTTTTCTGTTGCCATCTCTTTTGTTTTATGATTTTTAAGAAGCACTTAGCTTCCGAAAAACCTTCGCTTTTTCTTTTTATCTTTTTCCAGCATCAGCAGCACCACGTCGCTGGCTAATTTGTTGAGGTGAATGCTGTCCATACCGTTATACCATCCACGCACTACCCTGTCTTTATCGAGGATGAAAAAATATTCGGTGTGTATGAAATTAGTATCTACTTTGGTATCGGCAACATTGGCTTTGAATTCCTTTTTGGCAATATCGTAAATTTCATCCTTGTCGCCGGTGAGCATCCACCAGGTATCATGATTGATGCCATATTTGTCTGCGTATTTTTTTAACCGCTCGGCCGAGTCTCTTTGGGGGTCTACACTGAAAGAGAGAAACCTGACGATAGTATCTGTTTTGCTGAAAGCATCCTGCAAACGTTTCATATTGCGGGTAAGGGTAGGGCAAACGATGGGACATGAAGTAAAAAAGAAATCCGCTACTATAATTTTTCCTTCCAGGTCGCTGAGGGAAACCTGCCTCCCGAACTGGTTGGTAAGGGTAAAATCTCTTACTTTATGCCAAACGGTATCAGATGTTGTTTTGCCGTAAGAGGTATTGTTTTGCACGGTATCGTAAAAATAGCGTTTGGGCATTACAACGGCTTCCGCTGTAAAATATTTCAGCAAAAAATAACAGGTTAAGGGAAGCAGGCCTGCGAGTATAACGGCCAATAAAGACTTCTTGCTCATCATATCGGGCAAAGATAAGCCTTCTATTGCTTTAGAATTCTTTTGGACTCGCTGATAGAAGCGCCGCGGATGCTTAAAATATATTCTCCCCTGGGTACACTATACATATCCAATATCTGCTGCAGGTAGGCGGTGGTTTTCCTGATCTGGTAGGTGCGTATATTTTTCCCGGTCATGTCATATAAAATGCAGGAAATATCACCCAGGCTTTCATCATTTATAATTAAAGCGGCATTGTTAAAAACAGGGTTAGGCATAATGATCACTTCGGTTTTGGATTTGCCGGGGAATTGAATTTTACGAACCTCCGAAACAGGTCCCACCCCTTTTTCACTGAATCCCGCTACCCGGTAAAAAGCGCTGTCTGTTAAAGCAAAGTGGTCTGTATACTGGTAATGGGCAGTGCCGGGCTCCGGCAAAACCATGGTTTTATACAGCGGCTGAAAAAGGATGCCGTCGGCAGAGCGTTCCACGATAAAATGAATGCTGTCTGATGTTTCACCTGCTATTACCCATTTTAACTGAATAGCGTTTTTATTAAAGATACCCGCCTCAAATGACCTGAAATGCAGCGTAGCCGGGCTTGTCTGGCTTAATCCGGAAGTGCCGGCCAACAGGCAAAACGCACCAGGCAAAAGCAAAAGGCATATATTCCGGACCAGGCGGCTCATACAAACATCATTCGGGTTTAATACTTAAAAATCATTCAATTGCTTAACAACTGAACGGGGAGTGAGGAAAACGCGAAAATTGTGCCGGTGGTATAAAAGAATATATAAAGTTTTATTAAAACGGTTATGGGTGAACGTTAGGCTCCTTCCCCTTCGTTCTTTTACGGCTTATCCGGTGCACTGATCACGCCCAGGTAGCGGCCCATCCAGTAAGGCAATAAGTAAGTATCGCCGGCGCCCTGTTCGCTATGCCCTTTATTTTGCGCGTCTAATGTAAAAAGATTCCGGTTGTGTTTCTGTTCCGGCCGTTCATCGGGAGGCAGCACTTCGGTAGTGGTTTGACCCCTGAAGTTTTCTTCTATATAAGTAATGTCTGCGCGATAGCTGTTGTGCATCGTCCATTCAATCATATCTAACGGCATTTCTTTTAAATGCCAGACGCTTTCCTTCAAATTAAAATCGCCGGCGCCTGTAAGGGCGTAGCAAAAATTCCAGAGGGCATTCCTGTCGGTTTTTTTTATTTCGTAGTGATCCCGTATGGCGTTTCGGTATTGTTCTTTCAGCGAGTCGTTCAGTGCATAAGGATACAAACCCCAGTAAGCCAGGAAGTACATTTCATCATCCGAATGGTTCCATTCTCCCGACAGGGCTTGGCTCCATGCGTCCGCTTCAGGCGGGGCCTTTCCAATAGCAGCAAAGGGGCGCGTTAAATTTTGGAGATAACCGTGCTGGTACAGCAAATCCTCCGCAACCTGTTTATATTTTTCTTTCCCCGTAAAATGCCATGCGGTTTGCAGAAAAGCTACAATATTGGAAGAATATAACTTTCTGTCGCCCACCATTTCCGGGAAACGGTTTACATATTCCGGGTGCCAGATCCCCCATAGTGTAGCCCTGCCATCATAATCAACCAGCCGGAGCTTATGGTCAATAATATGCGACATCAGCCCATCCATTAATTGTATGGCTCTTTTTCTTATTCCTTCATCATCCATGTATTGGGCAAGCAGGGTGAGTGCAAACATTTGTCCAACGGTTTGATCACTGCTGGCCGCACCTTTCCAGTCCCACTCCGCATCAGCGGCATGTCGCCAGCTAATGGTGTTCTGGTAACCGGGGTACCAGTAGTGCTGCAGGTATGGGCGGTGCTCATTTTTAAAAGACATGATACCCCGCCGTTCAAAGGATCGGGCAAAAAAACCGGGGATGGAATGTATCGTGTACAGTCTTTCCATCGCCTCAAAAGATTCGATGCAATTTTGCTTAGCCTCCGCTTCATGCGTAACGAGGTACCTGAACAACTGGCTGCCGAGGTACATGGCAGTCCAGAGATTGTCGCTGTCGCGTGGCCTTAATGTTACGGAGGAAAGATCGCCGTTCTCTAAGTTGGCCACATCACAATACAAACCATATCGTATATGCCTGAGTCTTACCTGCCTGTCGTAAAAAGCCGCTTTTTCCTCCAATGTCATTTGGGTAAAGCTGA